>NZ_JBNNQX010000005.1:0-283356 GCF_050276055.1 Alkalihalobacillus sp. NPDC127517
CGATGGACACCCTTGCCGTCAGCTAACAGTTCCTACTGCCAAGCCTGTAGTGGACTTTCACCACCAAGTTATCACCCATGCTGGGCGCACACACGAATGGCGAATGATTCAATTGAAGAATCATTCGCCATTTTTTCATTCATTTTTAGTTTTGTCTCAGGCTCGTTCTTCGTTTATTATTGAACAACAATCGTTTCAATCACTTGCTCTTGACCTTCAACTGGTTTGTCACTTGCGTCTGTTTCGACGGATACAATCTCATCGACAACATCCATACCCTCTGTAACCTTACCAAAGGCTGCATATTCTCCGTCAAGATTTGTTGAGTCTTCCACTACAATAAAGAACTGGCTTCCTGCTGAATCAGGGTCCTGACTGCGTGCCATGGAAACGACTCCGCGTTCGTGACTCAAATCATTTTCAAATCCGTTACTGGAAAACTCACCTTCTACTGAATGTCCTGGTCCACCTGTGCCGTTGCCATCCGGGTCTCCGCCTTGAATCATAAATCCAGGAATTACACGGTGAAAGGTTAATCCGTTATAAAAGCCATCACTGGCGAGTTTCACAAAATTTTCTACGGTTTTAGGTGCCACATCAGGATAGAGCTCCATCACAACCTCTCCCCCGTTTTCCATCGTCATTGTCACAACCGTTGGATTCTCAAGGTCAATATCGACTTCGTTTGCAGTTGATGCATCTTCATTTTCATCTGGCCCTGATGTTCCACAACCGCTTATGATAAATAAGCTTGTCATGATAGCCGCAGTTATTGTTTTAGTCCATTTCACCATTCATGTCACTCCTTAAATGATTCCTCGTTTTTTTCCATACTGAATTAATTCGTGATACGCATCACCTTTTAGTTCAAGTATTTCACAAAAAGCAGGCTCTGTTTTCACTCCTGCGCGCTTTAAAGTAAGGACTTGCTCTCGCATGGAATCCTCTTCCCTTAAAAGCGCTGCCTCAATCACCATGTGTACATAAGCATTCTGTTTGGTAACAGGGACTGGCTGCGAAAACAACTCAATATCAAAACCTTTGTAGCTGAAGTTCGCTTTAAGAGTAGGAGTGCCTCTGACCTCGTAACGCTTCGTACGAAACTCTTGAAAATCTCCATAAAGCCTCTGCATTTCTTGCTGCACTTGGTTGTGAAGCGGGCTATCAATTTCCATAATAATATCCAAATCAGACGTATCCAAATCAAGTCCAATTGGAATCGTCCCACATAAAACAGGAGAATAGATGGACCACATTTCCATAATGTTCAGGTCTTGAATCACTTGATACACACATCGTTGTTTCTCGGTTCCTTTTGATAAACCATTTAATGAGAGCATTCTCCTCCCCCTTAATCATTGATGATAACTTCCGTCTCCCCATTGGCTTTCGTTAGCGTAATGACATTGAAATCAGAGAGGCTTTGACTTTCATCTAAGAATCCACTATAGTTGCCATCGTCCTCTTCTATTTCAAACTGAGCAAGCTCCTCATCGTCTTTTTCAAAGGTAACATGCTCGATGTCCGCCGCATCCTCTCGTTCTAGTAGAATGCCGCTATGTCTTTCAATCCCTGCTAGTGAGACTAAACTAATTCCTTCAGTCACATTGTTTTTTTGTGCCTTTGCTTGAATCAAGTCTTCACCTGATGCCGCCTCTATCATGCCAATGTGGTCCGTATCTTCAAAGAAAAAAACAGATGGACCGTGCTCTTTTTTCTTATGAATTTGAAGAATGGAAACGTTCTGTTCCTTTACATATGTAAGCCCTTTATCAAATGCGCGCTCTGAGGGTGTTGGATAAAATCCAACAAAGTAGATCGCAATCCCAATTAAAGCCACGATTGCAATCCCTAGCGAAACCCATTTTCTTTTTGTCACACCGTTCTCCCCATTCCATAGTACAGTCTTCTCCTATTTTAAGGTGAATAATCAAACTTGTCTAATCACCTTTCCCACATGCAGGAAGAAAGATTAATACAACCATTCAGATGAAAGGGAATTGATTCTGTTTCTAGAAGCTCACGCTGTGTGAACCCTCCTCTAAAAAGAGTACGATCAGGTGCGGGTTCACCTGATCGTTTCACTACACGATGACTAGGAAGTCCAGCAGGTGCCTGCCGCATCGCCCACCCCACAACTCTTGCATTGTGAGGCTGTTCAAGTAGTCGTGCGATCTGACCGTACGTAGCTACTCGTCCTTCTGGGATTTTCTCAACGAGTTCATATACTTGTTCAAAGAAAGAAAGCTTAGTCATGTACGTATCCCCCGTTAGGATAAAGAAGATTCCTCTCTACCCTCTTTTGGTAGTGAAAACTGAAACCATAAATAGATAACCAGCGAGCATAAGATGAGTGCAAATAAACAAACATACACAAACCCATACTCATGAATGATGGACACATTGACGTGAAAGGAAATCAAGATTCCACAGATTGCAACGGATAGTGATCCACCCATGAACTGAGCGAGCTGCATCATGCCCATACCAGATCCAATAAACTCATCAGGTAAAATTCTTGATACCTCATTATTTAACGCGCTTAGAGTTGCAGAGAAAGCGGGTGAGAAAAAGAGATATCCAATTAAAATGACCAGTGGTGACACTGATGTGAACAGCGCAAACACAGCGGCTACTGCTGCGAGAAACACATGCCCCCACAATAAGAATTTCCGATTTCCTAGCTTATCAATTCCACGGCCTACATAACGTGAAATAATGGCTGTCACAATCGCGCCGGGTGCAATGATAAATCCGATATTCATCGCAGATGTTCCAAACTCATTGGCGAGTACGAGTGGCATGAGAAACAGATTTCCTAGGTTTAGTGACATCACACAAAAACCTACTGCTAAAAGCTTTAAGTAAGGAGGCTGCTTTAAGAGCTCCTTTCGTATAAAGGTAGGCTTGTCACGATTCACATAAAACCCATGGATTACAATGGTAACGACACATATAATGAGCAACCAAATAGAACGTTGGGTCACAGCCAATAGCAATGTAATGGTATTAATGACAGTTAACAAGCCACCAATTACATCAAATTGAAACGCTTTTGGCTCTTCTTTTGGAAGGAGCGGAATAATGACCGGGAAGATTAAAATAACCAAACAAGTGATAGCAAACAGTCCAGACCAACCAAAGGTCTGATAGACAACACCACCAACAATGGGTCCCATCCCAAATGCCATGGCACTCGCAGCTGAAATTAAGGCAAGCGCACTTCCACGTCGTTCATATGGAATGTAACGACTCACAATAATCATACCAAGACCTGCAATCGCTCCTGCTCCTGCTGATTGCAAGATTCTTGCCAGAAGAAGCGTGTTAAAGTCAGTAGCAAAGATTCCCGAAACAGAACCGGTTGTCAAAACCGCTACACCGATCGCAATAAGAAGCCGAATAGAAACAGAGTCAGACAGGCGGCTATAAATTACTGTCGTCAAAGCGTAGCCTATGGAGTAGCTCGATATAATCCAAGAACCGAGCTCAGCCGTTACATCTAATTGTCCAATAATGCCTGGTATCGACACATTAAACATGGTTGTATTCATAATAACAATAAAAAGTCCAAACGCCCAAAGTGGCACGATTATTCGATCATTCATTCTTTTTCATCCCAATCTAAGTCATATCGAAACATTATAACGCAAATCAGATTGGAATGCTTACTTCGGGAACCTAACTACTTTTCAACAGAGTGAAGAAAAACGTTAACATAATGCTCTTGCTAGCTCATGCTTTATTTTAAATCATCTTCCTCTAAATCTATATCAACCTCGTTAAGTTCGCCCTCATCATTGTTATTTTTCTCGACATAAACGTGATAACGTTCGTTAACGAACTGTTCGTACCACATATAATAATCGTAGGCCTCACTCTCTGGGATATCGTTAATTATGATAATCTGGACCGGTTTTCCACGAGTTGCGACTTGAATAGACGCGAGCCCAAACCGGCGCTGCAGCCAGGAGCGGGCAATTGTTACCTCTTCCACCTTGTTCATACCGGTTGTCGTCAACTCGTTAAACACACCACCTAATTCATACTGCGTAATCGATTCAGTCATCTCATACCTTGTGAAACGGTAATCCATTAATCGATTTAATATGATTAATACTAGTAGGATAGGTGACAGATACCATAAGTGGCTCCAGAAAATAAAAACAACAACCGTTCCAATGATCCAGAAGTAACTTGGTCGTATCAATTTCACCCAAAGAGCACGTCGCGGTAATTTCCGTTCAGGCTGATGATACACAAACCCAGGAATGATTTGTGGCAAGAGCTCTGGAATCCGTTTAACAGATATGAAAGGAAAGATAACAGCAGAATCCGAATCATCCAGTCCTCCCTCTCCTCCTGCACAAATTAATTTAACCTTGGCCATACCAAACCAGCGCCTAATCAGACTTTTAGAAACCACCACTCCTTGTACCTTACTTTTTAGGATGGAGTTTTCTTTTTCTTGAATGATGCCTTTTTTTATATAGATTCGCTTCTCGTCACTGCGGACTTCAAATCGGCCAAATTGTAAGAAGATTGTTGCCACACCAAACAGGCAGGAGATAATCAATAACCCAATAATTGCGATGGTCAGCCAAATCCAATGATCCCAAAGAAAACTCATGACCGTATCAACATGACCGTCTAGTGAAAAGACCTCATCTATATTGAAGAAGATCGTCATTAAAATTGGAATGAGTGCCACAATACTAAATGATGTAAAGGATGCTTTAATGAGTTCTTTTTTTGTTACTTTATAGTGAAGTGACTTGCTCGGAGCCACTACCTCAGCAGATGATGTGTCCCGGGTCTTATGATTGCTTTTCCACTCAAGAAAGGTTTGAATGGAAGTCGCTTGCGTATGCGTCATCATTTTCAGCTGTACGGTCGAATCTTCCTGCGCTTCGGTTTCAAGTGTAACGGTTGTCACACGGAAGAGTTTGCCAATAAGATTTGTGGCTCTTGAAACATTTTGAATACGATGATATTGGATATATTGTTCCTTTCGTACAAGCCCGCCCTGCTTTATTTGTAATTCGGTTTCTGTGAACTGATAACGAAAATGAACCCATTCCAAAATAGTCGAGACAATGGAGATAGCAATAATAACTAGCACGCCCCATTTTGCAATGAGTAAGAAGGTAGAATCTGAGTTGGCATTCACAATCCACAATAAAATGATTGGAAAAAAGAAGTTTTTAATCGTTCCTACGAGCCCAGACAATAAAAAGGAAGCATGCAGCCGGTACGGTTGATTTAATTGGATCGTTTGCTCATTCATCTTCATACACCTTCGCGAGCACTGCAATTTTTTCACGGAGATCTTCCGCTTCCTCATTCGGTAATGCCGGAATTTGGTGTGAAGACGCCGTTGTCCCAATGGTAATGGTAGATAATCCATATCGTCTTAGGATCGGTCCCTGGTTTGTACTGACATGAAGCACCTTAACCATTGGAACAAGTACATGCACTTGGTCGATTACTCCATACTTCATTTGTATGTATTCATCATCCACCCGATATCTCCACGTTTGTTGCATGTAAATGGGGTAAATAATGATTTTGTATAGCGCATAAAGAACATCAATAGCAATGAACACATATACCACATAACCAATCCACACTACCCATTCATAATAATGATGCAAGAAAAGAACTGTACCAAGTATGAGTAGTGTAATCACATGTGTGATGGCAGAAGAAATTCTCCATACACTTGCTGCTTTCTCAGATATCTTCTGATCTGGTTTTTGAATTGTTTGTCTCATAAGTCACCCCTCTCTATTCATTTACGGAATGATCCAGTTGGCGTTTCACTTTTTGAAACCTTTTTTTCTATGATACGTAAGAATTAGAAAGAAAGCAGGTGCTAATCATGTTGAAACGAATTACGATGCTTATCCCATTCCTTTTACTTACATTCCTCTTCGTCCCTCACCAGGCGTTTGCGATTGATTTCACGATCCCAGAATCAACAATCGATGCCACCCTGTTAGAGAACGGGGACGTCATGGTTAACGAAACACATGTGTACGACTTTGATGATGATTTTAACGGATTAACTAGAACGCTTTATCAAAAAGAAAACTCGGAAATCACAAATGTTGAGGCTTCAGAAAATGGTCAGCCTCTAGAAGTTGAACAAGATGGTTCGCTCTATAAAGTGATGCGTCCAGGCAGCTATGAGACCGTTACACTTGATCTGAGTTACACGATTACAAATAGTACAACCGTGTATCAGGATCTCGCTGACTTCAGTTGGTCTTTTTTCGACTCAAGTGGTGATGTTCCTTATGAAGATATGACTGTGATCATTCACCCACCATCAGAAACAGATGAAGTGATTGCTTATGGTAAGGACGAAACGTTTGACAAAGAAGCGATCCAACAAGATGGAACCGTGATTTTTCATATTGGGACTGTTTCTGAAGGGTCAAACGGATTTATTCGAGTAGCGTACCCAAGTGATTTGTTTCCAGGTGCTTCGGTTGTTGATGCAGACATGAGTGAAACCATCTTAGCGGATGAACAAGAAGTCAAAGACGAAGCAGCTGCGTTTGCTTCCATGCAAGATCGTCTTTCAAGCTTCGCACTTTTTTTTATCCCGCTTGCCGGGCTTTTACTATTGGCTTTAATTCTTGGGTCGTACTTAAAAAGCAGCCAATTATTCAAGTCATTTGAGCGAGAGTATAAAACTTCGAATTACATTCCTAAGCAAAAGCTTAGCATACTAGCAACCATTCTCTTTACGAAGGGCATGCTACGTCCCGAAGCGATGGCTGCAGGTTTACTTGACCTGATGAGAAAAGGGTTTGTGAAAGAACATGATACGAATCAATTCACACTCATTCACAGAGAGGGTGCCTCTAAAGCCGAGCAAATCTTAATTGAATGGCTTTTTGATGCGGTTGGAGATCAAAAGACATTCTCTTTGCAGCAGCTAGAGAGTTATGCCAAGGACACAAAAAACCACGAAGCGTATCAGCAGTATGATCACAAATGGAAAACCGCCATTGGACAAGAGATTAAGGAAGCAACTTTACATCAAAACAAAACAGCTTACCGTTTAACGATAGGGCTCGCAAGTCTGGTCTTTGTTCCACTTTTTGTTCTGTTTCCTATGTATGGTTTGCCGATGTGGTTATTCTTTTCGATTCTACTCTTCATCGGGTATCTCGGGTATGCGATTTTCTATCACCCACGGACAACCGAAGGCGCGCGAATTGTGTACGAATGGAATCAATTCAGTAAACAAGCCGCTACACTTCCGACAACTGAAATGACAAGCTGGAAGCAAGATGATTTGATGCGGGCGATCATTTACGGAATCGGTACAGGAGATAAGAATATAAAAGCTAAAAACACAGAGCTTGAAGAAGTATTTAAGGGTCAGCCCCAAGCCATGGCGGCCTACTCATTTGATGTGACAACATTTATTGCGCTCTCTGTGGTTGCACAAGCGAGCATGAATACGGCGAGTTCAAGTGCAGCTCACACCTCCTCTTCATCCGGCAGCTCTCCGGGTGGCGGAGTTGGCGGTAGCGGCGGGGGAAGCGGTGCTTTTTAGAAAGTGTTTAGAAGACGAGTGCTCATGGAATGCTCGTCTTTTTACTTTCCCGAGAAACTCTAACGTTTTTGTTAATCCATTGATGTACGCTATACTTAAGCGTAGAATAAATGGTAGTGAAGTTGTAACAGACTAAGCCATAGACAAATACACATAGCATAAAGATCGACATCTATATATGAAGGAGAATGCACGCATGATCGTACAAAACGAAAAAGATTTACATGGATTAAAGGAAATAGGAAAGATTGTTGGTGAAATTCGCGAGGAGCTCACCCTTCATACGAAGCCGGGAGTAACAACAAAAGAAATCGACGAGATCGGTGGAAAATTATTTAAGAAATTTGGTGCGACCTCTGCACCTATCAGCACGTATGACTTCCCAGGCTACACATGTATCTGTGTCAACGAAGAAGTCGCACACGGAATCCCTGGATCTCGCATCATCAAAGAAGGTGACATCGTAAATATTGATGTATCCGGCTCATTAAATGGATACTTCGCAGATACGGGTCATTCCTTCGTTGTTGGAAAAGGTGAGCCGATTTTAACAGACCTCATTGAAGCAACAAAAAACACATTCGACGCTGGACTTAAAAAGTTTAGAGCAGGATCTAAACAAAATGGAGTCGGTCGCGCAGTCTTCCAAACCGCTCAAGAGCATGGGTTTACCGTCATTAAAAACCTAACAGGACACGGCATCGGTTTATCATTACATGATTCACCTGAACATATTTTCAACTACTACAATTCACGCGATACAAAGCTATTTAAAGACGGAGAAGTCATTGCCTTTGAACCATTCGTCTCAACAAAGGCAGAGGACGTCTATCAGCTTGATGATGGCTGGACTTTAACAACGGCAGACAACAGCTTTGTCGCTCAATATGAACATACAATTATTGTAACAAAGGATGAACCAATTATTTTAACGAAATAAAAGGGAAGGAAGCTAGTGATTCTCCGCTCGGAATCGCTAGCTTTTTGTTTTGGTTTGGCCTACGGGGAATGGGGAATCTTATAGACAGATAACCGAAAGGAATGAGAATAGTGGCGAAGCACACTCCAACTAAGCAACAAACAAAACAAAAAGCGTCCGAAGCCAAAAATGAGTCAAAGCCTTGGATAAGACGTTTAGGTCGATTTGGGTACATGTCTCAGGGATTCGTGTATATTTTAATTGGTGTGCTTGCTTTTATGACAGCCATTGGCGTTGGAGGGGATACGGAGGATACAAGCGGAGCCTTACAAACCCTTGCTAGTATGCCCTTTGGGGAAGTGGTTTTATGGTTAGTAGGAATCGGGCTAATCGGTTACGTGATCTGGATGTTTATTCGTGCATCGGTTGATACAGGTCATTTTGGTAACGGGATAAAAGGAGTTCTCGTTCGTGCTGGCTTTATTGGAAGCGCCCTTATCTATGCCAGTTTGGCCTTTAATGCCTTCTCCTTTGCGACTCATTCTGGTGGATCAGGCGGTAGTGATGAGGAAACATACTCACAGATTCTCTTATCACAGCCTTTTGGCCAATGGATCATTGGAGCGATTGGCATTGGTATCATTATCTATGCGCTATACGAAGGATATAAAGCGGTCTCAGGCTTATTCTTAAAAGAATTTAAAAAGTCTGAAATGAACAAACATGAATGGAATCTGACAAGAACGATTGGACGAATGGGCTTAGTTTCACGTGCAATTGTCTTTGCGTTGATTGGTGTCTTTCTCATTCAAACAGCCCTTAATGCAGATGCTGACGATACACAAGGAATGGATGGAGCTTTATATGAACTTTCTCAACAACCGTATGGCCAGTGGCTTCTTGGTGTTGTAGCTGTTGGACTTATTCTGTTCGGTGTGTATGGCTATTTTTACGGGCGCTATGTTCATATGAACTTTGGACGGAAATAAGATGAGTGGGTTACAACCGCTCATTCAAGGGTAACCATTCACATAGTGAAGTTTAAACGAGGAGCGTACACAATGGATAACCAAACGACGACCGAAAAAAGACCTGTTATTGCGTTAACAGGAGCAAGTGGATACATTGGGAATAATCTTCTTAAAAAACTCGGAAAACAAGCTGATATCATTGCTTTATCACGTAATGGGGATAAATATGAGGACTCAGAGAACGTGACCTGGAGATCAGCTGACTTATTCTCCCTTAAGGATGCTGAAAAAGCACTTGAAGGTGCAGACTATGCGGTGTACCTGGTTCACTCTATGATGCCTTCCGCAAAGTTAACTCAAGCGAAATTTGAAGATATGGATCTTATTTTAGCTGATAACTTTGCTCAAGCTGCTAAGAAAAATGATGTGAAGCAGATCATTTATTTAAGTGGGATTATTCCACCAGATGCTGATGAGCTTTCACGACACTTACGTAGCCGTCTAGAGGTTGAAAAAGTACTCTCTTCCTACGGTGTCCCAGTGACAACCGTTCGTGCCGGCTTGATTGTGGGCCCTAAAGGCTCCTCGTTTCCAATTGTGAAGAAACTCGTTAAAAGACTGCCAATGATGGCATTACCTAAATGGACACGTCAAAAAACACATCCGATTGCTCTTCAAGATGTGTTGCATGCCTTAAAAGGAAGTATCGGCAATAAGAAACTCTCAGGTGAGTCCATTGATGTGGGTGGTCCAGAAATCATGACATATAAGGAAATGATGATCGACACTGCTGAAGTTATGGGCAAAAAAAGAAAGCTCCTTAATGTTCCGTTTATGACGGTTAAACTCTCTCGTTTGTGGGTTAGTGTGACAACCGGCACTCCTCGCGAGATGGTCTATCCACTGATTGAAAGTTTGATTCATCCGATGGTTGCGAGTCCTGAGAATATGGACAAAGACTTAAGCTATGGAAAGATCCCATTTAAAGAAGCTGCGAAATCAGCACTGGAACAAGAAGAAAAGGAAAAGAAGGAAAAAGAAGAGCAACAAAAACAGTCAAAAAAATCGTCTGACTCAAGCTCCCCTTCAAAGCCGGTCATCTCTGATGTTCGTTCCGTTCAGCGGGTACTCCTTCCCGAAGGAAAAACAGCATCGTGGGCTGCTAGGCGTTACATTGAATGGCTAGGAGAGTTTGGACGACCACTGATTCGAACATCTGTTGATCAGGATGGGAATGCGAAGATTTACTTGCTTGGTAACGAACCATTACTTTCGCTAACGTACTCACATGAACGTAGCCAAGAAAACCGTGCACTTTTCTACATTACAGGGGGCACCTTTGCTAAAAGGGAGGAAACACCTGGAAGAGGGCGTCTTGAATTCAGGCAGATCCCTAACTCTCAGGAATGCATTATTGCCATACATGAATATAAGCCCTCCCTGCCCTGGTTTATTTACACATTCACTCAGGCAAAGTTCCACCTATGGGTGATGTACTTCTTCAAACGTCATCTGCTTAAACAGATTAAACAGGAGAATCAGCACCCAAAATTGATTATTGAGATGGAAAAATGATTAAAGAGGCTGGCACATAACATTAATATGAGTAGCAAACCACGAACATAGCACAATATCCGCTACAGGAGAATTTTTCTCACCTGCTCGTTTGATAAAATACGAATGGCGAATGATTCAATTTAAGAATCATTCGCCATTTTTTCATTCATTTTTAGTTTTGTCTCAGGCCCTTTTTATATTTATTCTGAGAACAATGAAGATCCATTCGTCTCTATAATCTTTTGGAATTCATAAAAGCTATCTTTCTTGGTCCGTTCCAATGTACCATTTCCTTCATTATCTTTATCAACATGAATAAAACCGTAACGCTTTTTCATTTCTCCTGATCCTGCGCTCACAATATCAATTGGTCCCCACCATGCAAACCCTCTTACGTCGCAACCATCTTCAATTGCATTATAAATTTCAACTAAATGTTCCTTAAGGAAGTTTGTCCGGTCAATATCATGAATGGAACCATCCTCGTTAATTGAATCGACATCACCGTATCCGTTTTCTACTATAAATAATGGAACATTATATCGATCTGTTAACTCATTGCAGACGATCCTTAAACCAATTGGATCAATCTGCCAACCCCACTTCGATTTTGGCAGATACGGATTATCGATACCTCTAACTCCACCTGTATGAGTTAAAATTGGCATTCCAGCCTTATGGGTGGAGCTTAGGTAATAACTAAATGCTAAATACTCGCATGTGTGGGCTTTTAGTAATTCCAAGTCTCCTTCTTCCATATCTATAGAAATATTATGCTCTTTAAAGATACGATCTACATAAGTTGGATACTCTCCTCTTATCATTACATCAGAGTAGAACAAGTGCCTTCTTCTATACGTGTTTGTTTCAAGTACGTCTTCTGGTCTGCAACTATTTGGATAGAGAACACTTAATGAGAGCATAGCCCCAATCATTGAGTCAGGAATGATTTCTTTACATAATTTTACTGCATGTGAGTTAGCAACAAACATATGGTGACTAGCTTGATAAATTTCTTGGAGTGGTTCTTCTTCATTTTGAATTCGAACCCCACCCGTCGCTAAAGGAATCTTATGCATATTGTTAATCTCATTAAATGTTAACCAGTACTTAACTTTGTCCTTATAACGCTTAAAGATTACTTCACAAAATCTTGAAAAGAATTCAATTAATTGCCGATTAGACCAACCACCATATTCGTCTACCAAATGAATTGGCATCTCATAGTGAGAGATTGTTATCATTGGTTTAATCCCTTTACTTAAAAGTTCATCGAATAGATCATCATAAAATTGCAAACCTTTTTCATTGGGCTCCTTCTCGTCACCCTTAGGGAAGATTCTTGACCAAGCAATGGATGTTCTAAATAGGGAGAACCCCATATCAGAAAACAGTTGAACATCCTCTTTATAACGATGGTAAAAGTCTATTGCTTCATGTGAGGCGTAGTAAAGGTTTGGATCGATTTGCTTATCTGTCTCACCAGATATGATGCCCCCTCGTGTCATATCTGCTTGTGATGCACCTTTACCGTCTACATTCCATGCACCTTCCGCTTGGTTTGCAGCAATGGCTCCTCCCCACAGAAAATCTTTTGGAAATACCTTTTCTCTATCCATAGTTGATTCCTCCTATTTAATAATAGTTAAAATTGATTGAGTTTTATCTACTTGTCCTTCAGCAACCTTAATAACGTCTAAGTAATTAGTAGTGTTTGTGATGATTACAGGAGTACTCATATCAAACCCTTTTTCCTTTAAAGCATCTAACTCAAAAGTTGCAAGTAAGTCTCCTTTTTTTACTTCTACCCCACTTTTCACAACAGGATTAAAGTGTTTACCCTGTAATTGAACAGTATCAATTCCTAAATGAATTAACACTTCTATTCCATCATTTGAAGTTAATCCATACGCATGCCCTGTTGGAAAAGCCATAGTTACTTCACCGTCAACAGGAGAGTACAACTTACCTTCATCAGGGATGATAGCCATCCCTTTACCCATCGCCTCAGAAGAAAAAGCGTCGTCTTTCACTTCACTTAATTTAATCGCCTTTCCTACCAATGGACTTTTAATCGTATCCTCTGAGAATTGGCTTTTACCTGATTCAGGTTGTTCATCTTCCTTTTTTTCAGATGGTGCATTTGGTTCTTCAAATCCTAAAATGTATGTTAGAACCACACTTAGAATAAAGGCTACGAAGAAACCAACAACATACCCCGAGAAGCCTGGACCAATGAAAACAGGGAAGGTTAGTATACTTTTAGGAGCAAGAGTTAAAGCACTTGCCTGAAAGTATCCTGCAATCCCGCCACCAATTGCTCCAGAGATTAGAGCAGCGATAAATGGTCTCTTCAGCTTTAAATTAACTCCATATATTGCAGGTTCTGTGATTCCAAAAAGTCCTGTAATACAAGCTGAAAGAGAGATCCCTTTCATCTTCTTATCTTTTATCTTTAGAAATACACCTAATGCAGCTCCAGCTTGTGCTACAACAGCTGGTCCATACAATGGTCCAATTGGATCGCGTCCATAAAGGGATAGATTATTAAGCATTACTGGAATTAAGCCCCAGTGAAGACCAAACATAACAAGCAGTTGGAATGATCCACCAATTAATACCCCCGTCATCGTCGGGCTTAGATCGTATGTCCAAGAAACAGCAGCTGCAATACCGGTACTAACAGATGTACCAACTGGGCCTAACACTAACAATGTTAAAGGTACCATAATGACTAAGCTTAATAATGGAACTAAAAGTCCTCTAACGCTTTCGTGGAACAGTTTCTTTAAGAATTTCTCAACGTAAGATAAAGCGAAGATTGCTAATAAAATTGGGATTACCGTTGTTGCATACTTCATTAATATAACTGGTAACCCTAAAAAGGAAATAGTTTCACCATTATCTAGCATGGCTGTGATATCTGGATAAACAAGTGCAGAGGCAATGGCCATTGCTAAGAATTGATTCGCATTAAACCTTTTCGCAGCAGTTAGAGCTAAAAAGATTGGTAAGAAATAAAAGAACCCATCTGATGCGGCAAATAGAATTCGATATGTACCGCTGTCTGTAGTTAACAATCCTGTTGTCGTAAATAAAGCTAGTAATCCTTTTAGCAATCCAGCCCCTGCTAAAACCCCTAACAGTGGACTAAAAATACTTGAAATGACATCAATAAATCGATTTAAAAGACTCTGCTCGGAATTATCATCTTCATTATCTTCTTTTTGATCTCCTAACGATGTTTGATTTAATACCTCTTTATAAATGTCACTAACATTGTTTCCAATGACTACTTGAAAGGTTCCTCCACTTTCAACGACAGATAACACACCATCTAATTGCTCAATCTCTTTGCGATTCGGTTTAGAGTAGTCTTTTAAAGTAAAGCGCAGGCGAGTTGCACAGTGTATAACGTGACGAACATTCTTTTCTCCACCGACTTCATTTAATATATTTTGAGCTAATTTTTTCTGATCCATATTATATCCCTCTCTTTTTTATCTATTAGGTCCAAACAAATTCTTCTGCAGCATCACCCCTTCCAAATAAAAAAACCTGAATAAATAAGAGACCCTTGGTCCGTTATTCATTCAGGTTAAGCCTGCTTACCAGTAACTTTTCTGAAATAAAATCATGTAGTTGTTTGCTCATGTGAAACAATTCGTTCAATGTGAATGATCAGGTAGACCTTATCGTCTATGCTCATTGTTGAATCATACTTTGCCTCAATATGTTGTTCAATTTTCCTCACACAATCAAATGCTTTTGGATAGGTAGATTCCAACACTTCATATAGAGGATTGTTCACTGTAGAGCGAGGTTCTTTATGAACGAGCCTCTGAGTAAAAAACTTTAAGTGAGTAATGAAACGATAATAGTTCAAAGAGTTCTCATCTAATTCCACTTTATAATGATATTTGACGATAGACAGGATATCTTTCATGAGCTTGGTAATACTCATAACATTTTTCACTTTGTCATTTAGCTCTGCATTAACAAGGTGAAACGTAATGAACCCAGCTTCATCTTCCGGTAGGTCTATGTGAAGTCTCTCTTTCACCATTATTAAGGCTTTCATTGATACCTCAAATTCTTCCTGATACAGCTTCTTAATATCCCACAAAAGTGCATTTTTGATGGTATGACCTTTTTTAATTCGGATTAAAGCTTGGTTAATATGATCGGGCAAAGTAATGTAAAGACTTTCATTTAGTTCTTTCTTTAACGTCCTTTTCGCTAAACTTATGAAATCGTCCGTGAGGTGAACAATTTCACCTGGTACCTCATCCACAAGTTTTACAAACTTATGATATAGCTTCTGATCTTCTAACCTGAAGATCTTTTCAACCTTGTGTTTAGTGATAGGGTCATTAGACTTCTTCTGAAATCCAATTCCTTTTCCCATTGCTATAACTTCTTGCCCTTGTTCAGTAATAGCGCTTACTAGGTTATGGTTGATAACTTTTTTGATTTTCATTGCTCTCACCTTTGATTAAGAGATAAATTGAATATAAAAAACCCCAGCACAAAAAATTCAGTGTGCTGAGGTTTGCCTGTTTACCAGTAACAATTCTCAGAAAAAGCATGTAGTTTTTAGTAGAGGTACTCATTCGAAAGCGCCTTCACATAGAATATATACCATAGTAATAAAAAAATCAAATGAAATAATTTCCAAATGTAAGTGTTTTAAAACTAGTTATTACCCTCTCCTAACAATCAACCGAATCAAACCAGTCTGCTTACTCACAACAAAGTACACACCGGCTCCAGCCAATACAGATACTCCTGTAACTATGAAAGAAAGTGGATAGTTTCCGATGACATCGGTTAAAGCCAAACGAACGAGAAACTCAGTCGCACGTACAACGACTATCATCAGGATAACCATTAAGCCAATTGGAACAAGTGGCTTTAGAAGCTTTAGAACAGGGATCTTTACATTCCGGTAAATGACTGCTGTTAAATAACAAACAGATACAAAGTAACCAGCATACGTCGCGATGATTGGACCAAGCTCGTAGAAGGTAGGAATGAGTAACGCATTTAGCACAACTTTGACTACAACTCCTAGTCCTAAGCCAATAATCGCCTGTTTTTGCTTGTTAATTCCTTGTAAAATGGCTGCGGCAACCGAGAATAACGAAAAGAGAATTCCCATTGGTGCATACCAGGCAAGTATCCGTCCACCGAGTTCAGGCTGGTTGTTCTCGCCAAAAATGCTGGTATAGATCGGATCACTTAACAATGTCATTCCCACAACTGCAGGTAGCAGAACAAACATGAGTAAAATAAACGTTTGTTTAATCTTATCTGTTACGTCCTTCATATCTCCCTTGCTAAAAGATCCAGTAATATTTGGGATAAGCGATATACTAAAAGCCGTCGCTAGGGAAACAGGTACAAGGACAAGAATTTGAGCAAGACCGATGATCGCATTGACCTGCTCCGCCTCCATCAGGCTATATCCGGCATTTGTTAACAAGTTATTAATCGAAAAGGTATCAATATTTTGATAGAGCGGAATGGCAAGCCCTACTAACACAAAAGGAATGGCATAGCTTGTCAGCTCATTAAGCATCGGCAACCATTCAATTGGTTGATGTTCTCCATGTTTATTTCGAAAGGCTGGAAACAAATCCTTCCGCTTCACAAAAAACCATACAAGCAGCCCTAAGCTTGCCAGACCTCCTACAAACGCCCCCATTGTACTAATTCCAACAGCCTGAGTGGCTGTTCCATCAAAAATGTATAAAACGGTAAAGGAACCAGCTAGAATAAAGAGAATGCGGACAATTTGCTCCAGAACGGTACTAAACGCCGAGGGTCCCATTTGCTGATTTCCTTGAAAAAACCCTCTCATCATACTCATTGGAGGAATAATTAATAGGGCAATACTTACGAGTCGAATGACGTATACAACATCTTCATGAGTGTTCCCGCTCACATCTCCTTCTTTTATAACAACCGACGCAAGCGAAGGCGCTAAAAAGAACAAGGCCAAGAATGTCAGCACACCCATGCCCATCATGAGTTTTAAGCCTTTATTTAATAAGTCTCTTCCTGCCTGATAGTCTCCAAGACTATTATATTTGGCCACATATTTAGAAACAGCCATAGGTAACCCAAGTGTTGCTACACTCAGCATTAATGTATAAGGCGCATACGCGTATTTATAGAGTGCATAGCCCGAGTCTCCTACAATTAGAACAAACGGCATAATGTAGATAAATCCAAGTATTTTCGATAGAAAGGTCGCTCCCGTTAAATAGAAGGTTCCCCTTAGAAATTGATTCTTCACAAATGATCTCACCTTTTCATGACAGATACACAGCTAGAATAAGAATATCATACTCTACTGTTAGGTGGTATGTTGTGTTAGAAACCCATCCTTCCACTCTGCTTTATCCAATCTCCTTTCTTACTTTTTTGATGCTCACCTTGCATGCTTTTAATCATGTGAAGAGCACTAACCTCTCCGTTTTTATGCCAGGTCAGTGCCATGCTAACAAAAAGCTCTGAAAGCTGTGCAAACGAAAAACCATCTGTTGCTTCAGCAGCCTCTTGTATCTCTTCATTATCCAAGAATGATACAAACCCTCTTTGCTTCATGTACTGTACTCGTAACTCTTTAGTAGGTAGACTAATTTCATAGGCCCGATCAAATCGACCCCCACGGTTCATTAATCCTGGGTCAATCTTTTCAGGATAATTAGTGGTTCCAATTAAGAAGATTCCCTCTTTTGACGTTGCCCCATCCAATGTGTTTAAAAAGAAGGAACGTACTCCCTCCGGCATTGAATCAATGTCTTCAATCACTAGAACCATAGGCGACAACCGTCTCGCTGCGGTAAATACTTCTTCAATGGAGTCGCTTGTCGTAAATTCAGTGATTTGCCAGTACGCAATTGGAGCATGTATGGACCCTGCTATTGATTTAACAAGTGTTGTTTTTCCATTGCCCGGTGGTCCATATAGAAGAATTCCTCGTCTGTACGGAATATTATACGTTTGATAAAACGTACGATCTTTATCAAAAAACTGGTCTAAAGATTGATAGATATCATCTTTCACACGCAAATCCAAAATCACTTCACTTCGCTCAACGGCATGTGTGACTGATTCTTCTTTTCGATTTATCCCATCCTCGGAATCAGTATATACGGTCACTTCCTTACAGCTTTCTTCCCAGATTCTCGTATGAACCGTTTCAAGGAAGGCAGCCAGTTCTTGATCTCCTATGCAAAACACGCAGTTTCTACTAGCTATACTCCCTCCATATTCTTCAAACACAGGGATTTGCGCAAATGCAACTCCTTCTTTTTCATAACAAAATACGTTATTTAACAAAGAGAGATGTACCTTGTAGTCAGGCTGTTCTTTCTCTTCCTCGTATGTAAATGTTCGCTGTTGTAATTTCTCAAAAATAGTCGCCACATGGTGAACCTGATCTGATGATTTTTGTACATCCTTCTCTAGTAGCGTCCAATGATCAAAGAAAGGATCTTCACTTGCATATAGATGAAACATTTTACCGTATCGGTCATTTAAAACGTTTTGAATTTGGCTAATAATACGTTCAAATGATGCATAACCTGTCGCATCACCTTTCTCAGAATCTCTTGTGTGATAAATAGCTGGTACTTGGTTCATGTGATAACTCCTCAGTAAAAATGAGGACCATGCTTAAATCCTCACTTATCTTTTTATGATTTTTTTAATAGTTTATAGATACCAACTATATCCTGTCAACTTTCTCCAATTTTCCCCTATTCTCTTTTTTTAGTTAATTAAGCTTTTAATCCAATAAAAAACGGGTATAATCAGATAGCGGTTTTATCGCAAATAGTAGAATAGCGGAGTGGTAATTTAAATGGAACAAGCTTCATTAGAACAAGTTGAGCAAATGGCACTAAACAAAGGAAAAGCTTACTCAGACAATCGTATGAGATATTTGATGCGTTCGATTCTAGCTACCATGTTTTTGGGACTTGGAATTATTGTGTCTTTCCGAACAGGCGGATATTTCTATGAGGATGGGTCGTCTCTTGCTTATATAGCTGGAGCACTTACGTTTGGCGTGGGTATTCTCTTAATTAAACACGGAAATGCAGATTTATTTACAGGTAATACGTTTTATTTCCCGTATGCATCATTAAAAGGAAAAATGACTTGGTCTACAACAATGAAGCTGCTATCTATGACATATATCGGAAACTTAATTGGAGCTATACTTTTTGCTTACTTCTTGCTTGCGACAGGCATTTTTAAAGATCCTAGTGCGAATGGATTCTTGATGAGTGTCGCTCAACACAAAACAGAAACTTCATTGAGTGAGCTTTTCTTTCGTGGAATTCTTTGTAACTGGTTAGTTTGTCTGGCATTCTTTATTCCACTAGGAATGAAGAATGAAATGGCTAAGATTTTTATCATGGTTCTTTTAGTTTTTAGTTTCTTCGTTTCTGGTTACGAGCACAGTATTGCTAACATGGGTACATTTGCCATTGCTTACTTACACGGTGCGCCTGATTTGACACTTGGCGGGATCGTTCACAATTTAATCCCGGTAACAATTGGGAACTTTGTTGGCGGAGCAGTATTTATGGGCTTATTGTTACACTACTTGAACCCGACTAAAAAAGAGAAAACGGCATAAAATGAAAAGAAAGACGAATGCATTTGAGGCATTCGTCTTTTTGCTTATGATTCATTTATTTTTAATGTAGGTTCCACGACAGGTACAAGACTTTCTTCTTTCTCATCGAGCCTTGCCATCTGTTTACGCCAGAACCCTATTGACGCCTGCATAACTGGTCCAATCAAAAAGACCGAAAGAAATGTTCCAGCAGCAACCGGTCCCCCAAGTAGCCACCCCAGTAATAACGCCGTGCCTTCAAGAAGCGTCCTGACAAGTCGAATGGATAACCCTGTTTTCTTTGCAAGCACAAGTGTCATGCCGTCTCTTGGACCAGCACCAAGCCCTGTTGCTACATACATTCCCGCACCGAATCCGAGTATACAAATACCTCCGAATAGAAATAACAGGCTTTCCCACCAGAGCATTTGAGTTGGATAAATCGGTAAACGGAGCATTCCGTCTAAAAAGAATCCAATCAATATAATGTTAATGAAGCTACCCACTTGTGGTATTCTTCGATCAATCCAACTAGATATGCCAATCATAAGTAATCCAACAAGTTGAACCCATAGCCCGATCGACCAGCCAGATTTAAGGGATAATCCAATGTGCAATACATCCCATGTTGCTGAACCATACGCGGACTTAATCATAAACGCGCCACCTGTTGCTAAAACAAGTAACCCCATTAAAAAAACAGCCCACTTAATCATTATCGTGGTGAACCCTTTTCTTATTGACGTACTTTCTCCTACCCTTTGTTTCATTCTTACCCTTCTCTCTATAGCCATTCAGTACTTCGTTTTACTAAATAAGTATAAAGAAGAAGGGAGATGATCTCAAGATGCAAAATAAGTTAATGTTTTGGCTTAAGCTAGACAATCCAATCCGTCCCTGTCCGTATCGCATTCTCATCAGCAAATAATCAACCAAATGGAATGAATCGTTAGTAAACAGTTTGACCTGCGTCTGAAATCATGGTTTCTACTTGATTTTCCGAATGGACACATTAGAAAAACCGGATCATCTATGTGATATCCGGTTTGAACACTGTGCCCCTACAACTCGATTACTACTTCTTCTACCCCGGAGCTCATTGTAAGCTCTACTCCATCCACTGTTTGCTGCTGGTCACCATTTGAGTGTGAACTGATCGAGTGTACATTACGTAGCACAATTGAATAGGCAGATGTTAATCCACTTGTACGTACGGTAATTGTTGAGTCCGTTTTTGTCGCGGTAACAAACCCAGCTTCTTCACCTGACTCACGTACAAGAAGTGCTTTCGCTTCCTCTCCTTCTTTTAAAGAGAAAAGGTGAAGTGCGACATCCTCAGTAAAGTCGTAGCTCGCCGTTGAATCGGTTTGACCAAACACCAAAATGGAGTTCTCTCGAGCCATGAGTGGTAAGGATGTGTAGTCATGTGTTTCTGTGACCCACCGCTCCCCACTCACTTTAGCGTTGGTTATCAGGTTGGTCCATTCTCCCTTAGGTAAGTAATAGCGCACCTTCCCTTGGTCACTGAAGATCGGCGCAACAAGGAGCTCGCTTCCAAGTGCGTATTGTCGATCTAGATAATGACATGTTTCATCATCTGGAAATTCAAGCACCATTGGCCTAAGCATCGGCACACCTGTTTTGGTCGCTTCCACTGCTTTTGAATATAGATAAGGCATAAGGCGACATTTTAACTTAGTGAATTGACGCGTAACCTCTACCGCTTCTTCGTCGTAAAGCCAAGGTACTTTATAGTCACCACTACCATGGTAACGACTGTGCGAGGATAGGAGACCAAATTGAGTCCAGCGTTTGTATAGATCTGGTGTTGACCCAGTCTCAAATCCTCCGATATCATGACTCCAATAAGCAAAGCCTGCAAGACTTAGAGAGAGACCTCCGCGCAAGGTTTCAGCCATAGATGAATAGTTAGAGAAACTATCACCACCCCAATGAACAGGCATTGTTTGACCGCCAACAGTGGCCGAACGAGCAAAAACAACGGCTTGGGACGTTCCGAATCGCTTCTCCAATAAATTAAACACGCTTTCATTATAGAGTTGTGTATAATAGTTATGCATTTTCTTAGGACATGATCCATCTGCGTAAACAACATCAAGAGGGATACGTTCTCCAAAATCTGTCTTAAAACTATCTACCCCCATATCAATCAGTTTATCTAGATGATCTGTGTACCACTTTGTCGCAGCTGGGTTTGTAAAATCTACTAAGCCCATCCCCGCCTGCCACTTATCCCATTGCCACACACGTCCATCTTCTCTTTTTAAAAGAAAACCAAGATCTGCTGCCTCTTTAAATAGTGGAGACTTTTGAGCGATGTACGGGTTAATCCAGACACAAATCTTTAAACCCTTCTCCTTCAATCGTTTTAACATATTGACCGGGTCCGGAAAGACGCGATCATCCCACTCAAAATTACACCACTCTAGTTCCTTCATCCATAGGCAATCAAAGTGAAAGACATCAAGAGGAATATCTCGTTCAATCATCTCATCTACAAATGAATGCACGGTCTTTTCATCATAGTTTGTTAGAAAAGACGTGCTAAGCCACAGACCGAAAGACCATGATGGAACGAGTGGTGGTTTTCCTGTTAGCTCTGTATAGTTGTGTAGTACCTCTTTTAACCCTTCACCTGCAATGATGTAATAATCAAGGCATTCCCCTTCCACACTGAACTGGGATTTGGATACCTTCTCAGAAGCCACTTCAAAGGAAACGTGTTCTGGATGGTTTACAAATACGCCGTATCCTTTATTGCTAACGTAAAAGGGAATGTTCTTATAGGTTTGCTCACTCCCCGTTCCCCCGTCCTCATTCCAGATATCAACGACCTGACCATTTTTCACAAACGGAGTAAATCGTTCGCCAAGTCCATAGATCAGTTCCCCAATATCAAGTGAAAGCTGTTCACGCATGTAGGGCTCGCCTTTCTCATTATGAATATAGCTAAGTGATCTAGATTCACTCGACGTCAGTAGCTTCTGATCAAACTTAAAATCAATTTTCCACGGATCTCGCTTCACATGTGCACGCAGCAGTCCAGATGAGAAGAGAATCTCGTTCTCTTCTTCCTTTATGTGCACATTGGGCTTTTTATTTGTGCGAGCAAAAGATGGCTCCTCTGTAACCGATCCTATATGATGATAGGCTTTTACTCGAATCACATTCTCAAGTGGTGAAGACAGTTCAACCGTTAAGACCCCTCCATCAAGGGTCTGCCCAATATGATGAATCTTCTGAAACGGAGCATACAGTGTCAACTGTCCTTGATCCTGTTTCCAATCATATATCTCGGCTGGGCTTTTAATGACATGGCCTTCCTTATCCATCCAACATCCATTACTAAACTTCATAGACATCTCCCTTTTATAAAAATGATTATCGTACCTCATTTATGTGAAAAGAAAAGCTAAGCTTATAAATAATACGTAGCATTTTCCTTCATCACCACTTCTAACTTTATGATTTGTTGCTCTCTTATATCCTCTTCAAAAGCAAGGTAGCCAAATAATTGAGTCAACACTAAGTATCCTTGGTTAAATGGTTCTTGAGTAATTGTAGCTGTAATAACTCCAGCATTCAGATATTGATAGATTTTGTTGCTTAAATCATGACAGATGAGAACGGTATCTGGTCTCTGTGATTGCAACGCCTCTGCAACTTCAAAAATATCTGAGGTTGAAACATACACTCCATCAATCGATTCGTCTTGGTTATAGCTAAGGAATTCCTCAACAGAGAAAGGCCCAATCCCACAAACGTTAGGATATGTTTCAACTGCTTCGAGAAACCCTTGATTTTTTGTCCGTGTCTGCAAGTCATCATTTTTGCCTACAACCGCCACTCGACCTTTTTTACCAACAAACTTGCATGTTAATTCAGCTGCAAGCTTGCCCGCCTGCTCATAGTCTACACCTACATAAAACAATCGACCATTCGATTGAATATCCTGATTAAACGTGCAGATCGTTATCCCTCTAGTCTTTGCTTCTTTTATCACATCATCAAGTGGTTCTTCACCAGCTGCTATAGCAATGGCGTGGTATTGATCTTGATCGATAATGTTTTGAATTAGTGTTTGCGCTGACACTTCTGCTTCGTTCATTCGATAAACGGTAAATTCAGCGCCATAATCAGTTAGCTCTTGAATGGCTTTATTCAACCCAACCTCTACTTGATCCCAAAAATACTGACCAAAGGATGGGTAGATAATAGCAATCTTATAGTTTATTTTTCGTGATAAGACAGAAGCCAATTTATTTGGCTTATAACCCAATTCATCGACCATATCCATGATGCGTTGATAGGTTTCCTTTTTAACATTTCCTCGATTATTCAAAGCGCGGTCTACAGTGGCTATGGATAAACCAAGTTTTTCTGCTATGGTTTTGGCTGTTGTTTTTGTAACCGCTATCATTTCTTCTCTCCTTTTTTCTTTCTTTCCGTTATCGTACATGAAGGCGTTAAAATCAGCAAGATAAATTATTTAAATAATGAGAAAAGTACATAGAAAAAGAGGGAGACTCTCCCCCTCTTTTCCTCGGATTCAATTTTTTATTTTAGGAAGGACAATCCCTTTGTACAAGTTGACTGTGATCAAATAATAGATCGTGTAAATGGCAAGAAAGAGAGCAATCGGAATCCAAATTTTATAGTAAGGCTCTACCAAGATAAAGGAGAATAGGTTCATCCCAACTAAGACGTGAGTAATACCAAAGACTCCTGGGAACAAGAAGATCATAAATAGCTCCTTGTAGATGGAACCAGATAAGACACTTGGTCTTACACCGATCTTACGTAGCATCTCGTAACGGCCAATATCCTTCGTTGCACCTGATAGTACCTTAAACATTAGACAGCTTGCCATCATCGTCAAAAAGGCAATGCCTAAAAAGAAGCCCATAAAGACGGTTCCACTTGAAAAGCTGTTTAACATTTCGTAGCTCGCATATTTACTATAATACATAACTGATTCAAAACGCTCCTGCTGGCTTTCGTTTATTTGCTGCCACTGAGGTAAGTAATCAGTAAACGACTCTGTTTTCCCGATGAACACTGTCTTCTCAGGTTCATCTATGCTTAAAAAGTCTTCAGTTGATACAACAACAGCACCAGAATCAGGCCAGTTCGGTTCACTAATACTAAAAATAAATTGGCTCCATTCTGGATCCATGTATTGTTGTTCATCCGTAAGATCCCGAGTGTCCACAGGAATTTCGGCTTCTAATCGCTTTGTTTCCGGCCTTAATTCTCTGTTCATTTGATTTTCATAAATAAGTGGGCGTTGGGTATCAAGGTCATCGTCTAGGAAATATACATACTCGTCATCGATCTTGTAGAGATATTCATTTGTCTCAGTAAAATCAACTGACTCTAAGACATTCTTCTCATTATTATTTGGATCAAAAATGGTTACATCATAGACATCTGTATATTCTGTTAAGATACTGATATTGTTTTGAAACGCCATTCCAGCTGAGATGGCACCGGCTCCGAGTGCAATCAGCATGGTTACAGTTGCCAGCATTTTTTTAAGTCCATTCATGCGGAATCGCAGCTGAGAAAACGTAAAGGCCTGAATGCCCTTTTCATTTAAGCTCTTCGTATTTTTCAGGAGATTAACAATCGTTGGAATAAGGGATGAAAAGATCAGGTACGTTCCAAGCGTCGTTGCAAGTGGAGCGAGTATCAGCCCTAGCTCCCTAAGAGTCTCCATATTGATTAAGGCATAATAACCAATTGAAAGTGAGATAACCCCAAGAACTGCTGAAATGATTTTTCCTTTCCCTTTCATAGGTAGACGATCCGTTTGTGAATCGGCATGTACCAATTCCAGAACCTGAAGTCGTGCTAAGCGAATCGAATTAATGATGCCGTTTATCAAAAATAAGAGGACAAAAAACACAAGTGTAATCGCTATTGCTGGTAAGAAAAAGGAAGAATAAGTAGTGCTTTCAAAGTTTAATGTACGCATTAACAGCTTTCCAACAATTTCTGCAAGCAATACTCCAATTCCAATCCCAATGAGGAGAGATATTACACCAACCATCATTGTCTCTAAAAACATGATCTTCTGAATTTGCTTTTTCTTTGCCCCAAGTAGCATATACATTCCAAATTCCTTCTGGCGTAACGATAAAAGAAAAGAGTTGGTATAAAGGATATAGAAAAATGTAACAACTGCAAGCAAGACAGAGCCTACGTTGAATACTAACTGAATACTATTGATCATTGAGTTTTCAGATGTAAAGTCTTTGTTCCAAGCAAGTGTTTGAAACATATAGAAGATCGAAATGGACATGACGAGTCCAGCTAACAAAACGATATAGTCTTTTAGCTTACTCTTAATTCCAGATAGTGCGAGTTTTGATAACATACTGGTCCTCCTTTCTACGACTGCGTGCCTAGTGCCGCTAATTCGTCGAGTATTTGTTTAAAGAAGTCTTCTCGTGTCCCTGTTCGTGTAATTTCCTTATAGAGCTCTCCATCTTGGATAAAGAGGATTCGTTTGCAGTAGCTTGCCGCATTCGCATCATGAGTCACCATCATAATTGTGATGCTGTGATCTTCATGCAAATGTGTCATAGTCTCAAGCAGACTCTGCGCATTTTTTGAATCAAGTGCTCCCGTCGGCTCGTCCCCAAGTAACATGCTAGGATTGTGGACAAGTGCACGTGCTGCCGCTGATCGTTGCTTTTGTCCCCCAGATAGTTGAGCAGGATACTTTTGTAAGATCGATTCAATATCTAATGTCTTTGCAATTGCATGAACCTTTGGTGAGATTTCTTTTGTTGATACATTTTGTAGCGAAAGTGGTAAAGCAATGTTTTCATATACCGTCATACTTTCAAGTAAATTAAAGTCTTGAAAAATAAACCCGAGCTTTTGCGCTCTAAAATCAGCAAGCTGGTTTTGATTCATCGTTGTAATGTCCGTACCATCAATTTCAATTTGCCCAGCTGAAATGCCATCAAGAGTTGAGATCACATTCAATAATGTTGTTTTACCAGAACCTGATGGACCCATAATGCCTACAAATTCACCTTTTTCTATCTCCATGCTGACATTGTTTAATGCCTTAAATTGATTCTCCCCTTTTTTGCCGTATACTTTCTCCACGTTTGATACACGTACAACTGAATTTGTCATTATGCCGTCCTCCTGTGTTTGTTTGTACCCAAAGGGTATCACGCGGTATTGGACCATTCGTATCGATTTAACTAACATGTAGCTTACAATCGTGTAAGCTTCAGCCAAAAGTAAGAAATATAAAAAGGCTGTACCATGCGTCAAGGTACAGCCTTCAAACGAAAAACTACTTATTCTTATTTGTTGGAAGCTTACTTGTCAGAACGATCGTCATGATCATAATCAACCAGAAAAAGATGGGTACACCTACATTAAATAACTGAAACAATGACCTCACTCCGTTTTTTTAGTAGGGTGCCCACAAGCCTTAAGCATATTCTTCGTCCCATATGGAAAGCTTTGCTATCATAGACGTGAACCTATAAATGAAAGGATGTTGACATTGTCTAAAAAAGTAGAACTTGGTACATCTGGTTTATTTGTAAATCCTATTGGTCTTGGTACAAACGCAGTTGGTGGCCATAATTTGTTTAACAATCTAGATGAAGAAACAGGGAAAGAACTTGTTCGGACAGGTCTGTCAGAAGGAATAAACTTTCTAGATACAGCTTTCATTTATGGTCCTCGGCATTCCGAGCGCCTTGTGGGTGAGGTTGTGAAGGAGGCAGGCAATCGCAAGGATCTTGTCATTGCAACCAAAGCGGCACATCGCTTTGAAGGAAGTGATGTGAAAGTGGACAACTCCCCAGCCTTTCTAAAGCAATCGGTCGACGATGCACTCCGCCGCTTACAAACGGATTACATTGATTTATTCTATATCCACTTTCCAGATGAGCACACGCCTAAGGACGAAGCAGTGGGTGCACTAAAAGAATTAAAGGATGCAGGAAAAATCCTTTCAATCGGTGTATCAAACTTCTCTATTGAACAACTGAAAGAAGCAAACAAAGATGGATATGTTGACGTCTTACAAGGTGAATACAACTTGTTCACACGTGAGGCTGAACAGGATGTGCTTCCGTACATCGTTGAAAACAAGCTTTCGTTTATCCCATACTTTCCACTCGCAGCTGGATTACTCGGCGGGAAGTACACAAAGGATACAACATTTGATGATATTAGAGCGAACCATCCTTTATTTAAAGGAGACGCGTTTGAACGGAATCTAGAAAAAGTAGAATCCTTAAAAGAAATTGCAGCAAACAAAGGCGTAGAAACTGCTCATCTCACACTTGCCTGGTATCTTCAAAAGGACGGAATCGATGCGCTCATCCCAGGTGCCAAGCGCCCTGACCAAGTATCTAATAACCTAAGAACACTCGACGTTTCCCTCACTGCTGAAGAGTGGAAGGCGATTGATGAGATTTTTAAATAAGTAGGAAAAGAGGGTGGGACATAACAGTAAATCACTCACTTAAACACGAACACAGCAACAAACCCGCTACAGGAGAATCCCTCGCTTTCCACGGGTACGGCCTCAGCCCCTTACGCGGAAAAAGCGCCGCTACAGTGTCTTCACCACGTACTGTTCCGTAGGAGTCTCAGGTTCTCCCTCCGCTCATTTTGCAAAAACACGAATGGCGAATAATTTTGTCATTGAATCATTCGCCATTTTCTCATTCATTTTTGAGTAATGTTCCAAGCTCTTTTTATACAACTAAGTTAAATCATCAGTAGCAGGCGGTAACCCTTTCAAAAATGTACGAATCATTACGTCAAGCGTTTGATCTACGTCATACGGCAATCCAAATCCTTGCTCCTGCTCAAGCGTCACAAACCCATGTAACATACTACGCAGCATTCGAATAACGTGAATGGCATGATCGTTCTCTAAGTTAAATTCCTCTAGCACACGCTTGATCACATGTACAATCTGCCCTTGCACCTGTTTTAGTTCAACATTCTCTTCCTCCGCTGCACGCGAAGTCGCTTCGTATAGTCCAGGATGCTCCTTGGCAAATGTCACGTATGCATAACTAAATTGCTTAACGGCATCCTCTTTACTCACATCTAAAATGCTCTCTTCTAATCTCTCTAAAAGCTTTTGACATCCATGAACCGCAAGTAAGTCATGAAGCTCATCGAGGCCACGAACATGATTGTATAAAGAGGGTGGCTTGATCTTTAATTTATCAGCCAATGCTCCGATTGATAACTGCTTTAGCCCTTGTTCATCAGCAATAGTAGATGCTGAATCTACAATGTCTGATATCGTTAAACCTCTTCTTGGAGTCATCCACTGTGCCTACTTTCCGCTTCTTTTATTGCCAAATTGATTTGTTCAGCCGGAGATGCAATCATTTGTCCATGGCCAGCAGCAAGTAGTGTTGGTTTTAACTCACGGATTTTCAGTGCGCTTTCTAGAGCCTTTCCTTTACTCCACGTTGCAAATGCAGGTGCTGGAAAACGCCATTTCATCACACCTGATACAGCAATACCTCCCCTAACTTGAAACGCATCCCCTACGATGACTGCATTTGATCGAGTATCGAGAAGACTGATAGAGCCGGGTGTATGCCCTGGAGTTTCAATAACAGACAAGGAACCAATTTGGTCGCCTTCCACAAGCAACTGATCTGGTGACGTTTGAATCGATGTTGGTACACCGCCTCGAATGGGCGTATCTTCTTACCCTGTAAAAGTCCTTTATCTCCTTTTAATAGCCTAGCATCCCTTTTTGAAATGCTAACTTGAACATGCGGTAGCAGCTCTTTTAGTTTATCTAAAGACCCAATATGATCACTGTGCGCATGCGTTAAGATGATTTGCTTAATCGGCTTTCCAATCTTCTCTGCGGTCTGCAGGATTTTCATATAACTAGATGGTAATGCTGCATCGATTAGTGTCAGGTACTCACTTTCCTCTATAAGATAACAATTAACCGGAAATAATGTGGGCAAAAAAGCAAGCTGATAAATCTGATTACTCTTTGTTACCTTCATTTTCATCACCCTTCCCAAAATAAACTAATCTCATTAGTTTTATAATAACTAATGAGATTAGTTTACGCAACTTTTTTTGATTTGTGATGAAGCTTAGTGTATTCCTAACGCATTTCTTAGATAGATTTTTAATCCTTCAATTAGCCCGCCAATATCTGTTTCCACTTCTTCTCCTAAATTACGATGGAGAATTAGACCATCTGTTAAAATGATGATATATGAAGCGATGACATCAGGTGTTTGAATTGGATTAAATTCTCCTGCTGCTGTTCCCTTTTCAATGACATCAACATAAAAGCCTCGTACGTTTTTTAATCGTTTTTCTAAAAAAAGTGTTCGATCTTTGTTTGCATCTCTAAACCCCGCTACAAAATATTCGTAGTTTACTAAGCCTATCGGATCCGTTGGTACTGTATCGTGCGCTTCGACAATCGCTTCAAGAACACCCCAACTTGTTTCATACTTCTCATAAAGTCTGTCTTTTTGCCCCGTGAATGCTTCTTCTCCTTGATCCATTAAGGCTCTCATCATCTCCTCAGTACTTGAGAAGTATTGATAGACCCCACCGCGGCTCATTCCTGATTCTTCCACTACATCATGCATCGTTGTTCTTTCAAATCCTTTTCGGATAAAAACGGTTTTAGCCGCTGCAATAATTTCATTTCTACGCTTTTCCTTGTGCGCTTGCGATACTTTCGGAGACATGGATGTGCCTTCTTTCTACCACGTATTTAACAGGGATTGTGACAAGCCCCAGTACAATAAGCAAGCTCCCTGATAAAATAAATGCTACCACAACTCCGAATCCTTCCGATAGTAGTCCACCTGTTATAATGCCGAGTAACATGCCGAATGTGGTTAAACTGTTGATAAACCCAAAGACACGTCCAGTCTTATCCACAGGTGTTTGTTTTTGAGCAAGAATATTTGTGGTAATTGAAACAGCTCCAATGGAAAAGCCCATGACAAAAAATAATGCGGGATACACAATGGTGAGGACAGATACAGGAAAACCACTTATAAGTGCCACGGATACCAAGACAAACCCCATTACGAGTGTGGCTGTAAATAATATCGTTAATGTAGAACGAATCTTTTTACGCGCATAATAAGCATTCGCTAAAAATGTCCCTGCTCCAGCACATGCGATGCCGTAGCCCATCACCTTTGTTGGATCTATGAAAATGTCACGTAAAAGAATAATAATTTGAGTATCTGCAATTTGGAGAGCGAGCATCATAAAACTGAGTAGCAACACACTGATTAATACAACTGGAATGGTGCGAAGAAATAGAAATCCTTCTCGTAAATCAGCTTGCAATGTAGTGATCCAGCTCTTTTTTGTTGGTTGAACGTTTTGAGGAGTTTTTATTGATTTGGGTACCTTTAATAGAAGTAATGTAGAAACAGCAATGACGATTGCGTTTGTGATAAAGGAGCCTTGGATCCCGATCACAGCCACCAAAAGCCCACTTAGAAAAGGCCCGATGATTTTTGACGCATGATCAATCATTCCACTGATTCCCATCGCTGCTTGAATGTGTTCCGTGCCAATGATTTCTTTAACCTTCCCACTCTTAGCAGGTACAAAAAGCGTCTCAAAAAACCCCCGTACAAATACCAGCGCATAAACCTGCCAAAGAGCAGTGGAAAACGCAATGCCGAGGACAAGAATAATACAAACAACATTTGAGATAATCATGATATGTTTTCGTTCAAACCGATCCGCAAGCACTCCCGCAATGGGCGCTAGAAGTACCATTGGAGCCACAAACATGAGCATCACCCCGGACATTTCAAGTGGCGACGCATTCCATTTCAATGCAACAAGCCCCATTAAAGCAAGCATATCCAGCCAGCTTCCGAGCGATGATAACGTTTGAGCAGCAATCATATACACATATCCCTTGTTCTGAAACAACTTTTTAGCCTCTACATTCCCCAACTAAACCCCTCCAATAAACAAAAGTGACAACCTTGTCGTTATTATAAACGACAAGGTTGTCACTTTACAAGATTTTCTTTTGGATTATTTTTGAAAATATAAATCGTCTAACTCTTTTATTGAATGATCTCCTGATAAGTCTATGAAGTAAAAGCACTGCCACTGCTGCGTTTTTCTAGCAGTAGTGTTTAATCCTTCTATCCAATCTGGATACACTCTAAAAGCCATTTTCCCTTGTTGATCCTTGGTTTTTAGAATTCCTCGCTTGATCAATTCATTCTTTGGAAAGATGAACTGTCCCCTCTTGTGCATAGCCTGATCAATGACTGAGATGATGACCTTTTCAGTCATCTGATCTACTGCATAGGCTTGATTCTTACCCTGATTATCCTTTAACCAAAGGGCTACAAAGTACCCCTTCTTTTTCGGAGTCGTTTTTGCAAGACGACTTCGAAAAGAAACACCATCAATGCTTATAGAAAAGCCCTCATAATCTTTGTTACTATCTTCTTTTACAAGGTTTTTTAATAGATGATCCCCCCGAAAAATAGCTTGTATAAGTGACTCTGATTTCATAAACGACAACTCCCTTTCTATAAAAGTTTCTCAGGCGATTCAGCATACCACTCTGTATATCCACACCTAATACAGACAATGGGCTTGACCACTGAGAGCTTACTGTTTGTAAATAGCTTTGCTCCCTCAGGATTTTTGACCAAAAATCCAGATAACCCCTGGTCAACATGACATTCGATCGTTTCACTTCCACACTTTTACTAATGTCTTACTACTTTCTACGGAGAGCATCCTTTGAAGTTTCACGCAGGTACTTCACACATTCGTTGGGAAAGTGTTTCATATATGTTCAAAATGGGAAAAGATTGAAGAATTCTTCCTTTGCACCCTTGTAAGAAAACAGCTATTCATCAAAGAATAAAACAAAAAGGAGACATGTAATGAGAAAAAAATGGATTAATGGGACAATTGTAAGTTTTTCTATCATGGCGTTGTTAAGCGCGTGCGGAGACAGTGAGAGAGGCGAGTCAAATACATCAGCTAATGCTGATAGTAGTTCAGAGCAAAATGAAGAAGGCAATGATACAGAAGTTGAGCTTGAGGGATATAGTGAGGTTGCAGAAATTCCTGTTGATGGGAATGTTTCTGATCCTGTATTTTATATAAGCGGGAATGGAGACAAACTACTTTGGGCAGAACAGCCTGGACAGTTCGCTCATATTGAGGGCTCGAAGATTTGGATTGATGGCGAGATAAAAGAAGCTGACATTCCTGAGCGTGATCCTGCCATCCAACCAATGCTTTCGGAAAGTGGAAAGATCGTCTATTCTCACTCGGATTTTGACAAACCTGTTGAAGAGCGTTACTGGGTCAGTGAGCAAGATCCTTCAACTGGAGAGGAAACAGATACTTATATGGATAATGATTGGGATCAATATGTTGTCACAATGGGGTCAAATTATTCTGAGGATCCAAGACGTGTCATTGGAGTTCTAGACCACTATGACGAGGAAGTTGTCCATATGTACATTTGGGACATGGACTCAAATGACATTAAAGAAATTGATCTAACAGAAACTGTGTCAAATGAGGTTGAACTAGAAGAGTTAACCTTATATCCACACGGAGCCATTACCAGTGATGGTACTCAACTGTATGCTGTACTTGCTGATGTTGGGATCCTTCGATATAACTTAGAGGATGAAACGTCTGAGTTCATTTACTCTGCCGATATTGGTTTCTTCGCAAACAATGAGAAATCTCAAACAACCATCTTAACCTCAGATGATCGCTACATCCTTTACGCGATACTGGATGATGATCGAAACATGACTCATTTTGCATATGAAATTGAGTCTGGTGAATCGATTGAACTTGGTGAAGGCATTGCAACCTATCCATTGGCAGATGGGACTGTCATGATGTTTAACACGAACAATGAATTTATTCATTTTGATCTTGATACAGAAACTTCTACCGTTGCCCACACTCCTGAATTAGATGAAGACGACCGTATTGATAGTTTTACAGTAAGCAAGGACGGGACCACACTCGCTTATGCCGTTCGTGATCACGATGAAACCGTTATTCGATTAATGAAAAATGAATGATATATGTAACTAGCAATGATAAACTCTTAGACCTCTGTCTAAGAGTTTTCATTTTGAGGAATACCAAAAAACTCCGTTCAATTTGAACGAAGCTCTTTTTGATTATATAAGTGAATCGTCACTTTAAACAAATCGCCGTCAATTTCAAGCTTCAGTTGACCACCGTGTAGTTCAGCAATGGATTGTGCAATAGCCAGGCCTAGCCCTGACCCTTCCGTATGACGTGCTTCATCGGCACGCTTAAAGCGCTCGAATAGCTCCTCTGGATTCTCACTTAACTCATAGCGCGAGATGTTCTTAATGACAATGTCTACTTGCCCGTTTAGTGCCGTCACTGTTAAATAGACACGTGTACCCGGCTGCGAATATTTTGAGACATTTAACAAGAGATTATCGAGCATACGCCAGCATTTCTGCCCGTCTACATACACAAACAAATCCTCTTCCGGCATATGCAAGCGAAGGTCTAGCCGCTCCTGATCAAAGGCTTCTTGGTGCTCAACAATTGCTTGTTGAATCAGCTGCTTCAGCTCAATATTTGCTTTTTTCAGTTCAATTTGACCACTTGCCATTTTTGACACATCAAATAAATCATCAATAAGGACTTTTAATCGCTCTGACTTTCTTGCAAGAACGTCCACGTAGGATTGACGTTCCTCCGTTGGCAAGTCAGGATTTTTAAGTAGATCAGTGTACGTAATAATTGATGTTAACGGAGTTCGTAAGTCGTGACTGACATTTGTAATGAGCTCCGTTTTCATCCGTTCGCTTTTTGCCTGTTCATTCATTGAGTGAGAAATCCCTTCACGCAGCTGGTTGATATATTTGGCATGAGTGGTGATAAATGAGTGACCTTTTATTTCGACAGGTGCACGAAGCGTACCATTAGTAAGCTGCTCAGTTTGTTTGATCACTTGGTTAAGGTAGCCAAGTCTCAGTAGGAAAATGGTGAGTGCTGGGATGCCGAAGAATAAAGTACTGACAACAAATATAAGTGCTGCCAGATCCGGTGGAGCAATAAATAATGATAGAGTTCCAATCCCCCATATTAACATGCTGATCATAAAGAAAAGGATCTTGAGCAATAAAGGTATATTTGAGAATGCATCACGAATGGTACGATACGTTCTTAGAATAACTCCTTGTTTTAAGCCCTCGATTAAATAAGTGCCATCCTTGATCTCAAGATAAAGCCATACTACTTGATGGAGTGCGAGCCAGATAAAAAAGATGTAGAAAGCAAAAAGGATAAAAAAACCTAGATCAATGTAATACAAAAAGCTAAATGAATCTAATTGTGCTCCCAAAGAAAAAGCAAATGCAAAAATTCCGGTTAAAGCCAATAGAAAAAACCGAACATCAAGTGCCATTGCTGAATATCTTGTTCTCATTGAATTATCTTTAAACCAATTCAAATTTATCTTAAACCTAGTGAATAAAAGGACACTTGCTCCTATACTGATCAGAATTACAACAGGAATTAAAAATGACACAATTAGTCCGACTGAATAAAACATACCTGATAGATTCCCTAGGTTGCCTAAAAAATTCAACACACCCACCAGCGCAATCCCTAGCAACAAACTCCAGCTTATCGTTTTTCCAAAATGCTCTCTCACAATTGATTTGCCTCCTTTTCAATCAGATAGCCTACACCCCATACAACTTTTACATAATGAGGGTTTTTAGGGTCAACTTCGATTTTTTCTCTGATCTTTCTTATGTGAACGGCCACGATATTTTCTGAATTATAAGCGGGTTCGTTCCACACTCGCTCGTAAATCTCATGAATGGAAAAGACACGTCCAAGATGTCTCATGAGTAGCTCGGTTATGCGATATTCAATAGGAGTCAACTTGATAGTCACACCATCAAGTTGTACACACTTTGCCTCTTGATCAAGGGTGAGTCCGTCCACGCGTATGACCGTATCCTTCTTTTCATACGTGCCGAGCTGTGTATACCTTCTCATTTGTGATTTCACACGAGCCATTAGCTCCATCGGATGAAATGGCTTTGTTATGTAATCGTCCGCGCCAATGGATAGACCATGAATCTTGTCTGTGTCCTCAGACTTTGCACTTAGCATGATAATGGGAATGTTGCGCTCTTGCCTTATTTTAAATGTAGCCTCAATTCCATTCATCTCAGGCATCATAATGTCTAAAATAAGCAGATGAACCTCATTTTCTTCAAGAAGATTTAATGCCTCTTGCCCATTTTCTGCCTGAAGTACCTGGTATCCATCATTCTTTAAATAGATATCAATACCGTCGCGAATGTCTTTATCATCATCCACAACCATGACTGTATAGCCTGCCATTGTCTAACCTCCGCTCAACCTTTTCTTCATAGTCCTATTGTACCCCCCATATCTGAAGTTTCCAGTACTGAAAAACTGAAGAAATTCTTAAGAAATCGCTGTGGAGATTAAGAATGATTGAGAATTGTGCCGTATTAGGTGAGGAGGGGGAGGGCATAAGTTTAATTATGCATATAGTTTTTTTGAGCAGGTTCCTCGGGGTTTTGCGCATTCTAGTTTTTTTGAGCATGCACCCTGCTTTTTGCGCATCTTAGCTTTTTTTGAGCATGAACCCTGTGTTTTTGTGCATCTTAGCTTTTTTTGAGCATGGACACTAGGTTTTTGCGCATTCTAGCTTTTTTTGAGCACGTACCCCGCTTTTTTGCGCCTTTTAGCTTTTTTTGAGCACGTACCCCGCTTTTTTGCGCATTCTAGCTTTTTTTGAGCATGGACCCTGCTTTTTTACGCATTCTAGCTTTTTTTGAGCACGTACCCCGCTTTTTTGCGCATCCCGCTCCGCACCTCCATCCCCGCGCAATCCTCATCCACTGGCCCCCCAACAAAAAAGATCGCCCTCGGGCGATCTTCACTTCTTATATCGTAAATTCTACTTCGCCACCATCAACGATTCTTTCTGCTGGCTTTGTTTGAGCGATAATCTTTCCTGCTCGTACGGAGTACAAGACTGGAGCTTGCTGTCTGATCATCGTGAATTCGTCTGGTGCGCCGACGATGATGAGGTTTGCTGGTTTGCCTTCTTCAATTCCGTACTGGTCTTGGATGTTGAGGACTTTGGCACTGTTGGCTGTGATGAAATCAATGGATTGTTTGATTTGATCGTAGCCCATCAGATGTGTGACGTGTAGTCCCATGTGCAGGACCTGCAGCATGTTGCCTGTTCCAAGTGGATACCATGGGTCGAAGATGTCATCGTGACCAAAGGAAACGTTGAGTCCGGCTTCTTGTAGTTCTTTGACTCTTGTAATGCCGCGACGTTTTGGATAACTGTCGAAGCGTCCTTGAAGATGTGTGTTGACTAGTGGATTGGCGACAAAGTTTAGGTCTGCCATCTTGAATACACGCATGAGCTTAGCGACATAGGCGTTATTATAGGAATGCATCGCTGTTGTGTGTGATGCTGTCACTTTAGCGCCCATGCCTGTTTGATAGGCCTTTGCTGCGACAACTTCAACAAAACGAGATTGCTCATCATCAATTTCATCACAATGGAAATCTAACAGCTTGCCGTATTTTTCAGCTAGGTCAAAGGAAATATTGATGCTTTCTACACCCATTTCACGTGTCAGTTCAAAATGAGGAATGCCACCAACTACATCGGCGCCTAGTTGAATCGCTTCTTCAAGTAGTTCTTTTCCTTTTGGATAAGAGAGAATGCCTTCTTGTGGAAAGGCTACAAGCTGTACGTCTACTAAATGCTTCATTTCTTCTTTTACTTCAAGAAGGGCTTTAAAGGCTGTTAGCTTTTCATCTGTTGTATCAACATGTGTGCGTACAAATTGGATACCCTGCGCGGCTTGCCATGTTAAGGCTTTTTTGGCACGTTGTTTGACGTCTTCATGCGTTAATTTTTCTTTTCGCTCAGTCCAGCGCTGAATACCTTCAAAAAGCGTACCGGACTGATTCCAGTTTGGATCGCCTGCTGTCATCGTTGAATCTAAATGGATATGAGGCTCAATGAATGGCGCAAGAACCATATTTCCACCTGCATCGATTACGTCCTCGCCCTCCATCTCAATACGACGATCAATTTTTTCAATAGCATGTTCATTTAAAAGTAAATCCCAAAGTCCTTCGCGATCTCGTAAGGTTGCATTTCTAATGATCATATTGTTCCCTCTCTCTGTTTGTTTTATTTTTTATCTGTTAGCTTGCTTATGATCACATAACTAATGCCAGCCCCAAGTAAGGAGTTGAGTGGTGGAATGCCTGGTATGAATAAGGCGCATAGTAACCCAATCAACCAAGCAGCAATGGCCTGATAGCGGACTGAGACCGAGCTCTCCTCAAGCTTTCCATACTGACCTTTGCTCCGGATAAGGTAGTCAGCGATTAGGATGGCTCCGATCGGCGGTAAGGTTAAGTTTAAAAAGTTCAGCCAGCTCATAAAGTTGTTGTATAACCACATAGCGAGTAATGTACCAAGCATACCGTTAAAAATCACTAGTTTGTTTTTAGGTAGCTTTGTAATATTTGAAAAACCAAGTCCAGATGCATATAACGAATTATCATTTGTTGTCCAGATGTTGAGACCTAAGATGATGAGTGCGGGTATGATTAACCCTTGCGTGAACATGACCTCAGAAATCTCTGATTGACCTGTTGAAATGGCGCCAATCGCTCCAAACAAAAACATTAAGGAGTTACCAAGAAAAAAGGCGAGCAATGTGGTCGAGACGGCAATCTTTTTTGTTTTGGCAAATCGTGCAAAGTCTGGTGTCAGTGTTCCTCCACTAATAAAGGAGCCAAGACAAATCGAGATAGCAGCAGCAATACCTAATGTTTCGACGGGCTGATAGGCCATAAGCTCTTCGAACCCACCCATAGAACTAACGGCTCGAGTACTTGAGACCGTTCCAAGGACGGCGATGGCCGGGACAGCCACAAAGCTAAGGACTGTTAATGCACGAATGCCTAAGTAAGCGGTCGCTGTCATTAGCATCCCCCCAATAATAATGATGAGCCAAATGTTTACTCCAGTGACCTTTTGAAAAGGGAGCGCAAACATCATCACGCCAACCCCAAACCAGCCAATTTGTGTAATGCTTAAAAGAAACGAAGGAAGATAAGAGCCTTGATGGCCAAATGAATACCGTGTTAATAAATGTGTGGATAACCCTGTCTTTGCCGCGATATACGATAGGGTGCCCGTATACGCACCAAGCAGAAGATTCCCAATGAGAACGGTGATAATGAATTGTGAAAATGTGAGCCCCTGACCGAGCGTGCCTCCTGCCAGCATACTTGCTGAGAAAAACGTAAAGCCTACCATCAGCATAGTCATTTTCCAGAAGCCTCTTCTATGCGTTGCTGTTACAGCCTCCAGTGCAAAATCATGATCTACATAATCCTTACCCATCTTTACTTCCTCCATTCATTCTTAGCAAAAAAGCCCGGGAAGAATCAATGGATTCTTCACCGGACTTTTCCTCCCAGTTTAAGCATCAAAGATGCCGCTTCCCCGGACCTGGCCCCTCGTACGTATGTAACTTGAGCGGAACCCTGAGATGCTTACTATGTGTTTGAAGGAAGTATATCATACGAAATTCGTCAAAATACGACAATTGTCAAATTTTCTGACATTCTTTATTTTATTGCTCTCGTTCCAAAAAAGCGAGCACTTCTTCTCGTGTTGGCAAAGCGGTCATGGCACCTTTTGTTGAGGCAGCAAGAGCACCAGATACAGCGGCGAACGTACCCATCTGTTTGAGCGTCTCTGGTTGGATCTCCTGTAGTGTACACTCTAAATCATTCAATTCGGCAAGAACACTTGAAACGAACGCATCTCCTGCACCTGTTGTATCCACTGTATTCACCTTAAAAGCGGGAACACTTATTTTATGTGTATTGGTGTAAAAGGAGCATCCCTGCTCACCCTTTGTAATGATGAGTAAAGGAATGGCATAGTCCCTCAGCTTTAATACTGCTGCCGTTTCATCAGTTTCACTTGTTAGAAATTCAAGTTCTTCCTCAGAAAGCTTCACAATATCACTTGTGAGAAGGACAGCTTTTATTTGTTCCAGCGCAGAAAGCTCGTCCGGCCAGATGGAGAGACGAACGTTTGGATCAAATGAAACAAGCATTCCATTTTCTTTTGCAAGATGGATGGCCTTATGAGTGGCTGCTCGACTTGTATGATGAATGGTTGAGATAGAGCCGATATGTAAGATCTTAGCTTTCTGAAAGAGTGCCTCGTCCAAATCATCTGCAGACAGCAATTGATCTGCACTTTCATCAATTAAAAATTCAAAGCTGCGCTCGCCGTTTTCAGCAAGCTCCACAAATACAAGTGGTGTCTTAGCAAGCGTTGTTTGCTTTAACCCATGCGTATGAACACCATAGGATTGCAATGTGTTTTTCAGGAAGTTTCCTAAAAGATCCCGGCCAACAGATCCGATGAAATAACTCTCTATACCCAGACGGCTTAAACCTACTGCGACGTTTGCAGGAGCACCACCAGGACTTTTTTGATAGTTGGTATTCTCTTGATCTAAAGGGATCATATCAACCAATAGTTCCCCGAGCGAAATGACTCCGTTCTGATTTCCCATCCTCATACCCACCGCCTCTTCATCTTCTGCTATTACTATAGCATGAATGGCAGAAGATAGAGAGATTAGAGGTTGATACGTTCGCCAGTTCGAGATGATTCGATAGCTGCCCAGGTTAATTGTAGACTCTTGATGTTATCTTCAATAGATGTAGGTGGAATGGTATTGTGTTTGATGGATTGAATGAATGTATCCAATGAGATCATTCGGTCTGATTCCGAAAGCGTGACGAGTGGCATTTCCACCGGCTCATCGGTCTCTCCTTTATAAAAAAACACACGATCATCAACCAGCTCAATGGCTCCTTTTTCACCAACAAACCGGATCGTCCCATTCCATGTTGTTTTCTTTCCAAAACCAGCCCATCTTCCTCGGTATTGAACACGTGTCCCTTTTTTAAAATGTATGGCTACATCTGCATGAGGGTTGCCTTTAAACCAACTCCAAGAAGGCTTAAAGCTTGTAGCTTGAATGGATTTGGCTTCATCATCTAATACATACCGGAGTAAATCAAAGTGATGGATCGCCATATCCTGAAGGAGAATTTCCTTGTACTCATCTCTCCAGCCACCAAAGTGTGTTGCCTTATTAAAATCATAATCAATGTATTCAATGAACCCAATCTCCCCTGTTGAGGTTAGCTGCTTCACTGTTTGAATTTGCGAGTTCCAACGATAATTTTGACTGACCATAACGTGCTGGTCAAAGGATCGACTAAAACGTAAAAGCTCTTTTGCTTCTTCCTCTGTATCTGTTAAAGGCTTTTCCATCATGACATGTAATCCAGCCTTTAATGCAAGTTCAGCTAGCGCTTTATGTGATTTAGGTGGCGTAACAATTAGTGCAAAATCGGCTTCCACTTCACTCAGCGCTTCCTCAAAGGATGTAAATGATTGAAACGACTGAATGCCGATTAGACTCTCAGGCTGTTGATCAACCACCGCGACAATCTCTACTTCTTGATGTGCAAGCATCAGCTCCAGCCACGACCTACCAAAGCCACCTAACCCAACTTGAATTGCTTTTACCCTTTTCATTTTCTTCCCCTCTCGTGCACGGGGACGTTCAGCTACCCTGTGCTACTTCCATTCATGTTTAATTTGGCGTAAACACATGTATCACGATAGGACCTGCCATCGGTGGACAGGCTATTTTGTTTTAAGATTGCTTCTAGCTCATAACCCAGCTTCTCCGGAATCGCTCGACTTAATGTATTAGCTGGATCACAGTGAATTTCAAGGCGATGTACGCCCAGTTGTTGAAAGGCAAAGCCTGTAATGCCTGCTACGGCCTCGGTCATATAGCCTTTTCCACTATGACGCGTATCCATCCAGTAGCCGATTTCCATCTTCGGCACGGACCAGTTGATATTATGAAGTCCGGATGAGCCAACAAACGCACCTGTTTGACGATCAAATAAGTGAAGTCGCAGGTCTTTCTTTCGCATAAATTGTTCGTGCGCGTATCGTACTCCATTTTCCGTTTGTTCAATCGTTGTCTGATAATGAGCCCAGTGAATCCATGGCAGCATCTCCTTTAATGAAGCTTGTTGCGCTTCAAAAACGGCTTTCCCATCCCCAGGCATAGGAAGTCTAATAAACAGCCTTTCCGTTACAAACGATTGCGGCACATTAGGCAGCATATTCAGCATACATACACCCCGTTTCACTTCTATACACAAAGTATAAGTGTCACGAGCAGGTCCTATACTAAACTTTTGCATCAAGAATTACACGGTGGCAGACACCATGCTTGCCTGCTTTAACTCTAATTGAGCAAAGGTACGTAGGACAATGTAGAGCTGGATAAAGCAAAACAAACTAATTCCAAACAGAAAAAGGAGCACTGGAAACAAAAAGAGAATGTGATAAACCGTTAAGACAGCAGCGACCATATATAGCGTACGTACCGGCATATACAAAGCAATGAAAAACGACTGCTTGAATGAATCTAACAGCGTCAGATCAAAATGAACGGTTGCCGGGAACACATACAGGGCTGTAAGTATGAGTAATGCCGCTACAAGGAATAAAGCATATCGGACAAAGATAACAACCCATGCAGACTCCACTATAAAAAAGGTAGAATTCACATAAATCATGAAGGCGCTGAGGAGAAGCACAAACGTTAATCCATTCCCTCTCAAAAAATACGTTTTATACTGTTGCCAAAATGTTCGCCATACAGGTACATCTGCCTCTTTTCTCATCCATCGCCTAATGACGTCACACATGGCTAATGTACTTGGACCAAATCCAAAGAGCAGAAGTCCCGCGACTGTCCCGATTAACCACAGCAGATTCAATTTCACTAGAAATAAAAAGACTTCGCCAACTGCATAGATTCCACCTGTTACTCCCTGACCTAGCATTGAAAACCCTCCTCACTAATTGGTTAGCAGAACAGGTCCAAGTAAACCAGATTCTCTTGCAACCCGATCCATCTCGTTTGCCTTGCTATTAGTAACGATGAGAACAAATTTGTTTAGTCCTTTCTTTAACAGCCCATCAGGTATAACGAATTGATACGGGGCCCAAAGCTTATTACCAATGTGGGTCTCATTAATCCAAAGCTCTGCTATCTCAAACAGTGCACCGGCATCCAGTTTCGAGAAACGCATACACTGTTCATGCGTCAGTTCTACTTTTGCCCTGTATTGAACTGTACCTGAAAAATGTGACCACTCTTTCCCCCATGTGATCCATGATGCAAGCTTTGTTTGAGCGATCAGTTCTTCACAGCAGGTAATCTCCCAGCCTTCATTTGGTATCTCTAAAAATGAACTAGATTGATCTGTATCTATTCTTTTCTTTTTTGTATCATCCTTTGTAGGAACAAGGATGATGCTTTCACGGCGTTCAAGTACACACTCAAACAGGTGATTTGATTGTTTCTTTACAGAGGCAATTGTCCCAGTCCAGGGGTTCCATGCTTGTAGTGAAGACGTATGAATTGTACATGTTCCCTCAAATTGTTTCTCTCCTTCATTTACTAGGAGATAAAAAGATTGCCCATCCTTCTTCACATGTGATACTCGAATGGCAGGTGAGTGTGGAGTCAGCTTCAAGGTGCACTCTGAAAGCGGATCTGCATGATGAAGGACGTTTCCCCCCTGTTGTTTAAATGCATCTAGCCATCCCTTTGTTTCTTCTTTTAATCTGATCTCATCCAGAGCAATCACTGTTTGATAGCATTGACTACCAATTACAAGGGTTCCCTCCTCTATCAATGCTCGATCTAAAAGATTCTCCTCCAAATAGTTAAATTCTATTTGATGCTCATAAAGTAACTTGATTGAGGTAGAGGGTAAGTCGTTTTCTGTGCAGAGAACAGCTACCTGTGCCTGGTTCACCGAGTCTGTCATAAGCCAGCTTAAACGTTTCATATAGGTTGAGAATTGATTGTAGTATGGCCACCAGCTATTGTGCATGCCAACATCAGGTGGACGCTCATGGCTACGCTCTTTACCTAAAACAGAATAGTAGAAGGCATGTGGACAAAATAGATTCACTCCCCGAACAGCTAACCAATCGATATACCACTTCATATCGTCCGCTGTAAGTGTCCAATCTCCATCCTTACTGCATACACCAAGAAATTCATTCAAATTTCGACGTTTGCCAGTGTGCCTCGCCGCATCAGCACCGCATTTAGCAGCTGTAGAATGCGGACCTTCCAACGCTTTATGATCTTCCGGCGCCACCCACCTCCAAACCACATCCTGTCCTGGAATGTGAAAGTGCTTTAACAACCCAATATCCGTACTCGCTGCCGGGTGCCCCGTTAAGGCTAGGTTGTTTTCTTCGCACCAGTTGGCTAACTGTTGATAATAAGCCGCAGATAATCGTTCATTCACTGCTTGATTAAAGTGACTGCGAATGGAATCCGATCCACGGCAGTTGAGCCATAAAGCAGCCAGCTCTTCTTCAGAACCACCATATCTAATAAAGTCTTCAAGGAAATTCTCTGTCCATGGTCTTAAGGAATCGGACGTGTTTCGACCGAGAATATCCGGTTCATCGGTAAAAAATGCAGTGATAGTTGTACCCATCCACTTTCCAACATACTGTTTGTAGACATCATGTGTATGACGGATAAATGATTGAACAGCTAATGGGTTCAAGAGATCAGCCGATGCTGGTGCCCCAGGCTCCCCGTCATCCTCCCCAACATGTACACCTCGAATGGTTCCATTTGATGGCCTATCAACAAATGCATAGACTACCTTATTTGGAGGATTCGTTTTAAAGGCTTGTAAAGATAGGATTTGAACATTTGGATCTCCATTTACGTTTTCGATGATTTGAAGTGAGACTAACCGTTCATCCGTTGCCAACTCCAGCCCTTCTCCTGGTTGTATCTCCATCATTTCAAGTCCTCTGCTTGCAAACATTGGATGATCCTGTACGACACGTCCATGCGCAGAGCCCGATGGATACATGGCCTCATCGTACAGCATGACATTCATGGATAAGCAACTCGCTTCTGCTACAGCCGTTCTCACATAAGACATAAATTCATCTGAGAGATAGCGAATTGTCTTAGGAAGTCCTAGACGAGGGTGAATCACAAATCCTTCAATGCCTTTTTCATAGAATTGATGAATCTGACTCTTAATCTCCTCATGTGTTAACGTATCGTTCCAGAACCAGAAAGGAACTGGGGTGAATTCACTTGGCGGATGAAGAAAGTGTTCTCTGAGTGATGTCATCAATGATCCTCCTGTCCCAATGTCTTTATTGTCCGTGCTTCTTGCGAAATTCACTTGGTGAGAGATCCACCGACTTTTTGAAGATTCGATTAAAGTAACTATGCCTGTAGCCGACTTGTTCTGCTACTTCATGAATCTTTAAATTGGTTTCAATCAACAATTTCTTTGACTGATTAATCCGAAGATCTGTTAAATAATCAATAAACTTTATACCTGTTACCTTTTTAAAACTTCGACTTAATGTGTGTGCATTGGTTTCAAATGTTTCTGCACAGTGATCAAGGGAGATTTCATGCATATACGATGCTTTAAGATAAGTGATGACATCCTCAACCAGTCCCTTCACCTCTTGATTAACCCGTTCCTTTAAATGAGCTAAGTAAGGTTCAATCACATTTGTTTCCAGCCAGATCAACATTCTCACTGGTTCTTTAATAATACTCAGCTCCGCATAGAGATTCCGGTTCAAAAAGATCTCTTCTAAATGGATGTCTGAATGAAGAATCTCGTGCTGAATTCGGCTAAACAACTGCAACATCCCCATTTGAATACTTTCCCAGGTTTTCGCATGAGAGACTAATTGATTTAGAAAACGTTCGAGTTGATGGTGGATCTCCTCTCTATCACCTTTACGAATGGATTGAACCACCTCTCGTTCTACTTCAAATGGATAGCTAGACTGGTTACGCTTATGTTCTTTTTGCGTTTCTTCTAAGAATAGAATCTGGTTTTGGTTTTTAAATCGGCGTTGGTATTTGCCTTGCCTCGTCTCTTCGAATAATGCATGAATTCTCTTAACCTGACTGGATGGCTCACTTACTGAAATAATGAGCTGAAGCTTCAGAAGTCGATTCACAATGGAGGTTAACTCCTGTACAAATGATCGAATCGACTGCGTATGAGATGGCTCTTCAATAAGAAACAAGCTAACAGACAAATCGTAGTTATCCAACACCGAAAATTGATCAAAATACCTTTCACAAAGCTCTTCAACAATGTTTTGAATAGAGAATGTGATTAACCCTTCATCACTTGTAATGAAGCTATGATTTCCTTCTTCCATTCCAATTGCTTGAATATCTATCACCCTAAAAACACGATTATCAACTTCCCACCCATAGTTTTCCATTCGTTCGGTTAATTGTTGCTTCGTTTGTTGGTATAAGTATCCTTGACTCAGTTGAATTAAGAAGCTTTTTTGTAGTTGTGGAGTTTCAGATGATAATCTTGATTTTAGTCGTTGCCTTTCTTGATAGAGCTGGGTAAATCCTTTCTCTAACAAAGTAAACTCGCCTTGAGGATGATCAGATTCATCCCCTTCATCCTCTTTCTGAACTTTTTCGATTAAGCGTTCGACCGGGCGATAAATGGTTTGTGACCCAAACCAGGTGAGAATGAGGGCAACAACTAATCCAGTGAACGAAATGATAACAATGCTCGTAGAAATCCACTCGATAGGAGCGGTAATCGCTGATAGAGGAACAGCTGATACGTAGGTCCAGTGATCATTTACTCGGTCAAATGTACCAAAGGAAACAGAGTAGCTATCTCCGTTATAAACGTATTCAACGGAACCAGAACTGTCTTCAAGCTGCGCTACCTCATTTTTTAAAGCGCTTACAAAATGAGCGTTACTTGAGTCCATTTCGGGAACAATCATCTGTTGACGGCTATTCATAATAAAGGTGATACCTTGCTCATCCGTTTTTAACGTTTGGATAAGTTGACCGAACGTTTTCTGATCGAGCGTCACACTCAGCAATCCAAGTGGCATTTGACTTGCACCTGGAATGGAATGACTTAATATTGTAGACTCTTCTCTATCTGAACGAGGCTGCTCTGTGTGAGTCCAGCCCATTGAATGGTCAGATTTTAATAATGATTGATAATATGCATATTCTACTGGCTTCACTTTACTATAGAATGGGCTAAATAAGAGTGGTTCCTCGTCTTTATTAATGTATAGTTCTACTCGTTCAATTAAGGGATGACTTCCTTGAATTACCGTAAGTAGCTGCATCATATCTCGTGTTTCAAGAATGTCTTTTACAAAGTTACGGTCCATTAAATCTGGACCAAAGCGCTTTTCAAACGCCCAGTATGAGAGTGATAGTTCTAGATATTCAAGTTGATCATCTACCATTTCGGCTGTTTCAGCAATTTGAATGGTATGACGTTCTCTTAATTCCTTTTTAACAGCCGTAACCCCAAACCATTGGATACCTACACCTGAGGTAATTCCTGGTATAAACGTAATAATTAAGATGAGCAAAAAGTTTTTTCTGAAATACTCTCGACTCCATCCTGTTTTAATTCGCTTAATCAGGTTCAACTTGATTCCTCCTCTCGTACAGTGGCACATGACATTGTACATTCTATTCTATAGCACGAGAGGTCAGGAAAGAAGTCTTTTCCAATTATAATCAGTTATCCTTTAACCGATCCAATCAAGATACCCTTAGCAAAGTGTTTCTGTAAGAATGGATAGAACAGCAGGATTGGTAAGGTAGCAACAACAATAACCGCGAGCTTTAAGGTTTCAGCAGGAGGTTCTTGGAACATCGTATCCACCTCTCCACCAAGTCGAGTATCCGCAACATTCATAATCTGTTGAAGCAATAACTGAACCGGCCATTTGCTGCTATCACTAATGTAGAGAAGCGCCTGAAAGAAGTCGTTCCAGTAAAAGACAGCATAAAACAACGTGAACGTAGCAATCACCGGTTTAGAGAGAGGAAGGATAATCCTCCAAAAGATGCCGATCTCCGAACATCCATCAATCTTAGCCGACTCCTCCAATTCATGAGGAAGCATTTGAAAAAAGTTTTTGACAATAATTAAGTAAAACGGATTGATCGCAAGGGGGAGAATTAATGCCCACAATGAATCGAGTAACCCAAGTGTCCTGACAACCATATAGGTAGGAACCATCCCCCCACTAAACACCATGGTGAAGATAATCATGTTCAGAAGCATGTTTCGTCCAATTAACCCTTTGCGAGAGAGTGGATAAGCCATCGTCAAAGTGAGAAACAAGCTGACAATTGTTCCACCAATCGTAACTAAGACCGAAACACCAATACTTCGAACGAATGTAGTCGTTGAAAAGATATATTCATAAGCATTTAAAGAAAATGTTTGAGGCCAGATAAAAAAGGATCGCTCAATGACTTCGGATTCGGTAGCAAATGAACCAGCAACAATATAGACAAATGGCAGAAACGTCACCAGTCCAATGAATAACAGAATGATATGATTAAACACGTCGAAAACTCGACCTGCAGGAGTGTTATGGATCTTCACCTGTGTTCCTCCTTTTCTAGAAAATACCGCCTTGACCAAATCGTTTGGCTAAATGGTTCGCTCCAAAAATTAAAATAATCCCTACGACGGCTTTAAATAAACCTACCGCGGTACTGTAACTAAACGCACCCTGGGTAATCCCCATAAAGTACACATACGTATCAAACACATCAGCTACATCACGGTTTAATGAGTTTGTCATCAGATAAATTTGCTGGAACCCTTGATCTAAGAAATTTCCTAGTCTCAAAATAAGTAAAATGACAATCGTACTTCTTAATGCCGGAAGCGTCACATGCCACATTCTCCTGAAGCGACCAGCCCCGTCCACAATTGCCGCTTCATATTGCTCCTGGCTTACACCAGCTAGAGCCGCTAAAAAGATAACCGTTCCCCAACCACTTTCCTTCCAAATAATCTGGGCAATAATCATTGGTCTGAACCAATCAGGATGGGAAAGAAACGAAATCTGGCTTCCTGTAAATCGTTCCACTAAAACATTAACAATGCCTCCACTCGTTGTTAAAAACACATACGAAATACTTGCAATAATCACCCATGACATAAAGTGTGGCACATAAACTAGAGTCTGAATGGTTCGTTTGTAGATCGAGATCCTTACTTCATTTAATAGTAAGGCTAAAATAATTGGTGCCGGGAAGAAGAAAATCAAATCGTATATCGCTAAAATCACTGTATTTCTCATTAACCTGACAAAGTCAGGATCACTAAAAAATCGCTGAAAATGCTCAAACCCTACCCACTCACTCGCCCAAAATCCAAGAAAGGGCGAGTAATTCTGAAAAGCGAGTAAGACCCCCCACATTGGTAAAATCTTAAATAAGAGAAAGTAGATCACACCCGGTAAAAGCAGCAAATACATCCATTTATCCCGTAGGATCTTTTGAAATCTCGATCTTTTTGGCGGTACTTTTATGGGTGCCTGAAGTACAGATTCACTTTTTAGCCTTGTCACAGAGCCACCTCCATCATCTTTTTGCCTATACAAAAGGCACAGGTCGATTACACGTGAGCTGTGCCTCGTTTTGAACGTCGTTTAATTGGTTCCTGATTGAGCTTCTTTATATAACTCATTCATTTCATTGACGTAATCCTCGCCCCCAGAATTCATCCATGTTTGCACTGCTTCGTCAAAGCCTGCATCATCCAATTCACCAATGATGTACTGAATGCGAGCATCTGCAATAACATTATCGAGCTGTTGACCTCGTTGAGCATAGATTTTTGATACGAGTGGGTACGCTGGATCTGGAAGTACAATCTCTTCGTTTTGAACCATAACCTCAATGGACCGTTTCGTAAGATCTGATTCCTCTTGCTTTAAAAATTTCTCTTCAGGAAGATACATTTGAATCTGGTTTAAATCCTGAAACTCATTGCGCATTTTCTCATCATCAGCGACAAGGCTCACTAAATGACCATCCTCTACTTCATAGTGGCGACCTTCAATCCCATTAATCGTAAGGTTTTGTGCTTCCTCAGAATTTAGATCATTTAAGAATTGAAGCACTTCTTTTAATTCTTCCTCATTTTTTACCGACGTTTTTGAGACGGAGAATACGCTGTGATAACCTGTTGTTGGTTTGGTGACTAGACCATGGTCCCCACTGACCGCCCCAAAGACATCTAGAACATCATCCAGCTCTGGATCTCGATCCATCATCGCTTTGTTAATTCGACCAGCTGTATCCGCTACATCAACAATTAGTCCCACTTCTTCGTTAATCATCGGATTAGTCCATTGCGTTGGATCCATAATGGCAAAGTCCTCATTAATCAGACCTTCCTCATAAATTTGATTAAACCACTTAATCGCTTCACGGTACTCATCCGTTGTAAAGTCTGGAATTAATTCTCCATCGTCATCAAAGCCCCATTTATTTGGCGCACCAAACCACGTTTGCATAATGTCCCATGGACCCTCAAATTCTGAAATCGCCATTCCATACGTGTCATCCTCACCATTTCCATCTGGATCGTCATAAGTAAACGCTTTCAAAACTTCATGAAAGTCATCTAATGTTTCCGGCATATCCATTCCTAGGTTTTCAAGCCAATCTTTCCGAATCACTACAGCATTTCTTCCAAGAGGTCTCGCTCGTGGAATCCCGTAGATACGACCCTCAATTGAGACATTTTCTTTTACAATATCGTTGACCTTGAGATTCTCATAGTCATCAAGATAATCCGTCAGATCCCAGAACGCACCGTCACGTACAGCGCTTATATAACTTGGACTCTTATCGCCAAGCATCACATGAGGTAAATTTCCTGAAGCAAGCGTCACGTTAAATCGATCGCCATACGTTGTAGAAGGAACAAATAACATATTCATCTTCTTACCCGTCAGCTCTTCCAGCTCTTTAATGACTGGACTATCATTCTGTGGAGGCTCAGGTGTGTAGCTCATCGTCATGATATCGATCGTATCGATGGCTGCTCCCTCCCCACCCCCTTCAGTAGAAGATCCTTCTTCACTACAGCCTACAAGAAGTACAACTCCCACGCTTAATAAGGACAAGCTTAACTTTGCTTTTTTCCCTCTAAACATCTAAAACGTCCCCCTCTCAACTTTGCAGGATTGTCATGTTCTGCCATTCAAATATAGAATGGACTGACTTTACCGACAATAGTTAATTTTTGTACTGGTTAATCGCTATGTATCAGTACTTTGAGTCATTCCTAATACTTTTTTGCACACTAATACTTTTTTGACACACGGCAAAAAGAACCTGGGATATAAAAGTTATTTAGAATAGAAATTATGATTGTAGCAATTCAGCCGCTACAGGAGAATCCCTCGCTTTCCGCGGATACGGCCTCAGCCCCTTCCGCGGAAAAGACGCCGCTACAGTGTCTTCACCACATATTTTACCGCAGGAGTCTCGGGTTCTCCTTCCGCTTATTTTGTTAAAAATACGAATAGCGAATGATTCGATCCTGGAATCATTCGCTATTCGTATTTGTATTTTTTATTAAACCCTAAGCTGCTTAATATGGAGTAGAAGGTTCTGTTCACTCTCTTCATCCATACTTCTTCTGATGTTCCTTCTTCACCTTTAAGTACTCTTCGTCCTCACGCACAGTGATCCATTTTTCTTCAAAGATCTCTGCTGATTTGGCTTTTGTTTGATCAATATCACGCTCGTTTAAATCTCCGTTTTTGTCGTACTTTTTGCCACCGGGGTAGTTAGCGTAGCGGCGTGCTCTTGTATAGCCCATCTGTAAAAACTTTCGTGCCATATCCATTCCAACAAAATCATCGTTTTTTTTATAATCACAGTATTGCTGATAAATCGTATCCGCTGACTCCTGAGCAATATCTGGTGTTTTGAACCGCCAATTAGGCAAAATTTCTCCTTTATAAGGCTCAACCATTAAGACACCTTGCTCACCACGACCAACCTTATACTTATGTGGTTCTTTGCGAAAATCAGTGTTATCAAAGTCAACTGAATCGTAGTATCCCATTTTCTTCACCTCACCCTTCGTGTACCCCAATCCGGCTTCATCCACACTTCTATGGAAAACAGCTCAGTATTGATTTATAGTATGATTAGATCGGTTTAATAAAATGAGGTGTTAACAAATGAACATGAACGTATTACGAATGATCCGAATCCTGATGAATGTGATTCTTCTAGTGTTGGCTATTTTTCATATTGCCGGTATTATCACAATCTCTCCAACATTGTTGCTTATTCTAGCTACAATCGTCCTGATTAGTATCTTCTTTACAAGAAGAGCTGAGACAAAAGAAAAGCGTGAACAAAAAGAATAGAACGTAAAATAAACCGGGCCATCTTATCATGACCCGGTTTGTTGTCATTCCTTTACAAATACATTTACTCCCCGCTTCTCAAGTATCTCCATAGCAGCTCTTATCGGCATGCCCTTCAATTTAAATTCCTTATCAAGCACTGTCTCCATTTCATTAACAGTTGACAAGTAAGTAGTCGTTCTGTCTCCGTTATTATTTTCAATCGTAAACACATTATTGAAAAGAGAGAGTGATCGGTCCCGATTGTTTTGCCATACTTTACAACGGAGAATCTTCATAAAAGATGCTTCAGGTTGAACTGACTTACGATAAATCGGTTTAAATTTATCAACCTCAGCAATCTCATTTAATTGAAAAGTCCAATTCATCTCTCGCTTTTGATTATCCTTCCACCTCAAGTATTCATATCCCGAATCTGTTTGTATGATTTGTATTTTGTCAGAACCAAATATTCTAGTGGAGGGTTCAATTAGGTCAAGGTTAATCGGCTTGAAAATCGGTGCTGCAGATCCTACATCCACATAAAAGTTCGCTTCGTTTAACGTCACGATAATCGCTAAATGATCTTTTCCGACTTTTACTGGTGAACAGTTAAACCCAATTTTAAGTAATAACTGCATAAATGAAGTGTTTAACGTATAGCACGTTCCTCCAAAATAATGCTGTGAGTAATTCTCAATAAATTGCTCTGTAGATGGTATCCAATCTTCACCTGAATCTGTTAGGATCAACTTACTAATGTTTTCAAATGCAAATGTATGAAGGTGAGCATGACACAATTGATACAAGTAGTCATATGATGGCTTATTTAACTCCATATTTAAAAAAGCTAAATAGTGTAAGCATTGATCGTTCCTCATTAAAACCCCTCCTTTCATTAAGGTTACATTAGATACAAGACTATTACGTGGTTCATATGACTGAATTGAACTAAACCATTTGATGTAGAACATTAAGAAAAGGAGCTGAGACATAACATTAATGTAGCGAGTAAAACACGAATGTAGCAAATAATCCGCTACAGGAGAATCCCTCGCTTGTTCAAATAAAATCACGAAAGGCGAATGATTCTGCTATCGAATCATTCGCCTTTTTAAATTGATTTTTAGCTATGCCCCAGTCTCTTTCATCTTAACGAGGGTAGCTATTTAATTCCTCTAAAGAAATAAACGTTGGGATCGTTGCCCCTTTGTATTCCTCTTCGATGTATTCTTTTACTTCATCTGATTGATAAATTTCAACGAGACGTTGCAGCGTCGGATCGTCGGCATTGTCTCCGCGTGCAGCAATGATATTGATGTAAGGTGTAGCTGTTTCGTCTTCACGAGCAAGTGAATCTTCTGTTGGGCTTAGTCCTGCATCAACAGCAATTCCATTATTAATGACAGCAGCATCTACGTCTTGCATTAACCTTGGAGCATTCGCAGGAACAATCTCCGTTAGTTTAAGATTCTTCGGGTTGTCTTTAATTTTGTCTAATCCACTTGTTACACCAAAGTCATCATCAAGCTCAAGCAAACCTGCCTCTTGTAAAAGCATAAGATTACGCGCTTGATTTGTTACTTCGTTAGCAATTAGAATTTCTGCTCCATCAGGAATGTCTTCGATGGAATCGTAACGATCAGAATACACACCAAGTGGCGCAAGAATGGTTGTACCAATCGCTTCTAAATCCAAGTTGTTCTCTTCTCTGAAGTTATCAAAGTAAGATACGGTTTGGAACGCATTTGCATCAATATCTCCGTCCGCAAGCGCCTGGTTCGGTTGAACATAATCGTTAAAGCTCACAATTTCAATGTTAATGCCTTCTTCTTTAGCGATATCAGAGATAAAGTCCCACTGACGCGCATCTGTTCCCGCAATACCAATTTTGACCGTTTCTTCATCTCCTGAACCACATGCGGTAAGTGCTGCGAGTCCAAGTCCTGCTACCAACAATTTTAATGTGTTTTTCATAATACTCTCCACCCTTTTCTCTCTGTTTTATCTTCTTCTCGATCTCTTAGCAAGTAAATTTCCAAGTGATTGCAAGCCTTGAACCATAACAATTAATAAGATAACTGTGATTACCATTGTGGCATTGTCAAAACGCTGATATCCGTAAGTAATGGCAACATTACCAATTCCACCTGCCCCGATGGCACCTGCCATTGCAGTGGCACCGACAAGTCCAATCGTTGCAGTTGTAATACTTAAAATGAGTGAGCCTTTTGCTTCCGGTAATAAGAAACGGAAGATAATCTGTGTTTTTGACGCTCCCATTGAGTCAGCCGCTTCAATGATGCCGGGATCGACTTCAAGTAATGAGTTCTCAATTAACCTGGCAATATAAGGTGCTGCGTATACAACAAGCGGTACAACAGCTGCTTCCATTCCAACAGCACTTCCAACAATAAAACGTGTGAATGGGATTATTGCCACCATTAAAATAATAAAGGGAATTGAACGCAGCACATTAATAATTGGATTCAATATGTTAAAAAACCATGTACATTCAAGAATATGCCCTTTACGTGTCACAACGAGTACAACACCAAGTAAAATACCAATGATCGCTGAAAATAATAAGGATAAGAACACCATATATAACGTTTCATAAAGGGAGGTGATCAGTATATCCGTTGAAATGTTTGGTCTAATGGATTCTGGTAGGCTCTCAAGCATCAAGTTTCACCTCCGTTACAAGTAAATCTTTGTCTAGAATAAATTGAAACGCTGCTTCAAGTGACTCCGGTTCACCTTGTACTTCAACAGTTAAGCTCCCGAATGGTGTATCCTGGATTTCTGTAATGTTTCCAAAGAGTACATTGACATCAACGTCAAATTTTCTAACAAGCTCAGACAAAAGTGGCTTCCCAGAAGACTCACCTATAAATTCTATTTTGTAGATTCTCGTTTTTTCCGACCCTTGCTCCAGAATACGTCGTACACTTGCTGGAATTTGATCATTTACTACTGATCGAACAAAGTTTTTTGTAGTCTGATGCTGCGGTTTAGAGAAGACATCAAGAACCGTACCTTCTTCAATAATTCGTCCGGATTCCATCACGGCTACGCGATCGCAGATTTCACGGATCACTCCCATTTCATGAGTAATGATTAAGATCGTCACGTTAAATTCTGTATTCACTCGTTTAAGAAGCTGGAGGATGGCACTTGTTGTTTCTGGATCAAGAGCTGATGTTGCTTCGTCACATAGAAGAACGGCTGGATTCGATGCAAGCGCACGGGCGATCCCAATCCGTTGCTTTTGTCCACCAGAAAGCTGTTCTGGATAGCTTTCCGCTTTATCTGATAAACCAACAAACTCTAGTAATTCCGCTACTCGTTTCTTCACTTCTGCTTGAGGTGTACGAACAAGTCGCAAGGGGACAGCTACATTCTCAAACACCGTTTTTGATTGAAGCAAATTAAAGTGTTGAAAAATCATACCGATATCGCGCTTTGCCTTCTGCAATTGGCTTCCCTTTAATGACATAATGCTCTGGCCATTTACGATTACGTCCCCATCAGTTGGACGCTCAAGCAGATTCACACTCCGTATTAATGTACTCTTCCCTGCTCCACTAAATCCGATGACACCAGCAATTTGTCCTTTTTCTACACGAAATGTCACGTCATCAAGTGCCTTTACTTCGCGATCCGTTGTTTTAAATACCTTACTAACTCCCTTAAATTCAATCAATGGTCGTACCTGCCTTCCCTTAAAAATAGTCTATATCGATGAGGATACTAAGGTTTGAAAGCGATCTCTTACCCTTACTCTCATGTTTTCCTAAAAACAATAAAAACCCTCTTATTTAACTAAAAATAAGAGGGTTGAAATGATTGTTGTAAGTCATTCAGCTCTTATTATCCAGGTCTTTCACCTGCAGGAATTAGCACCTTCCGCAATTGCGGGGTTGCTGAAGCATCATCGGGCCAGTCCCTCTGCTCCTCTTAATAAGAATATGTGGTTGTGTTGTGTTAAAAACACAATATCAGAATTTGTCGAATCTGACAAGAGGTATTTCTTTTTTACAAGTATTGATATGCTTCTTTAGGATAAACGTTTAACAGTTTTGCGAGCTCAGTCTGCTGATCTTCAGCTACCTCCACAACTGCTTCAAAGATTAATCCTTCGTTCGCCAGGTTTTGTGCTTTTTTCGGCAAAACAAAGGTTACTGTATCTTTTGTATCCATCGACTTCACATGAATACGATCTTCAGTCACTTCCGTTACCTTGAACAGTCCACCTGTTGCTTCAGGATCGACCTTTTGATACTGAGGTAAAGAAAAACGTCCTGAATCAGATGACAGATTATACACTTGAACAGCTTCAATTAAAGAAGTCTCAAGCTCTGAGCAAACCGCAGAAGCGTCTGCATGAATGGCTGTTCCTACGTTCTGATCTAGCCACTTCGTAAATGCTTTAATTGTACTTAGTAGGTCTTTTACCTGTGTTTGGCTAATGACATCATTTTCAAAGAGATCAATAAGTAAGTGTTTTTTCCAGAAGTCTTTTGTGCAATCAGACCAATTCTTTGTTCTCTGTACTTCTAATGAGTAACGAATGGTGAATAAGCTTGTCCGGTACTTACGAACAGTACCTGCTGCCTTTCCATCTGTTTTCTCTTTAAAGAAGCGTAGAATAGGGTCATGGTAAAATGCATCAATCGTGTTTGGATTAAATCCTAAGTCCTCATATGTCTCAATATCCTCTTGTTTAACAGAAAGGAATTGATTGTTATGGTAATAGATTGGCTTTAAGCTACTATCCCGATTCTCTTTTTGAGTCACAAATGGCGACTCAGGTAAGCCTGCCTCTTTTCGGAAGTGATTGATATCAAATGTGATATCCACCGTTTGATACTTTGTAATCACTTGATCATATAGATTAAACTCGCTTTGTCTAAACCAGCTTTCAGCCTCTTCCATCCGGTTGTTATCAACCAGCTCGTAGATACTATGCTGATCAAGTGCAGGAATTGGCGCACTTAAGTCAAAGGATTTAGCTTGTTCCGCGTAAAGAGCAAAATATTCCGGTGGCTCCCCTGTCATTTGCAATAATTTATTCGAAAAGGCCATGGCCCCAGCTGGTTGTGTCTTGACTGATTCCTCTAGACTACCCACAAACTGCGGATAAGCCTCCATCAGTTGTTTAAACCACTCTGCCTTCTCTTCTGAGTATGTCGTATACGTCATGTGAGATCCAGAAAACTCAAGTGTCGCAACTGCATCGGCCATCAACACTTCGCTATCAACTGCACTATCTTTATACGTAGCCCAGTTTTCTGCTTGTGTTAAGTGTTTTTGCTGGTCGCGCCAATCGTAAACGACAAATTCGTCACGATCTTTTAGCAGTGTAGCTAACGTATTCTCTTGGTCCACATCTGCTTCAATTGTGATTTGAGTCAATTTTGACTGGTTCATTGAAGAAGGACGTTGTTCTTTTTGAAGCAGTGCCCCAAGTACTTCAGGGAAGAATTGTGTCATAGCTTCAACTGAAGAAACCTTTTGTTCAGCCATTAACTCGTCAACAGTAATCTTGGCGCGATCGATGTGATCCGGTGCTTGAAGAATACGAATGCCGTTAAAGAAAGGCGTTTCTCCAAAGAATTCAATTAAGCCAACTGTTCCGTACCAAGGTCTGAAGGTTGGAAGATTCTCTGTATCCTTCGTCATCTTGAACGTTTCCTCTGAGTAAAGGTCCAGAAAAACGATCTCCTGCTCAACCTGATCTACAGCCTGTACTAAACGAGGTTTAAGTGTTGTCCATTGTTCCGCTAATTCTTTTTCAGCTGATTGAAGTCGATGCCCCTCTTCTTGTAGGAACCACTTCACTCCTGTTAGCCCGTTCTCATGGGCGTAAAAGAAGTTTAGCCAGAAGTTAACATATCCTTCTTCAATACGTTCAGGAATTAACCGGTTCGAACGACGATGAAATTCTGATTGAAGGGTTAAGAATTCGCTATATGTAACCTTTTTATCCATAAATGCCTGTAGCTTTTTAGTCAGCTGATGCTTCTGCTGTGCAACACGTTCTTCACGTGCTTGATTGATATCTGTCACTTGCTTTTTATTCATGCAGCATTTCTTATATTTTTTACCGCTGCCACATGGACATGGTTCATTTCTACCTACTGTCATTTCCATACTAAACACCTCTATTAAGCTTTCTCAGTCTATAATGTAACATACGTTTGGTGGTTTCTGCTGAAAAATAAGTATTGGATATTATTAGAACAACCGGATTCTGCTAAGCAAACGAATAGAAAGAACCATCGTGGTCAAACTAAGCTCATTAAAAAGAATGGAAAGGAGGATCTCATATGGGCTTTCTATGGAGTTTGATTATTGGTGGTTTAATCGGTTGGGCAGCTGGAGCGATAACGGGAAAAGGCGTACCGTTTGGCATTATTGGTAATATTATCGCTGGATTTATTGGAGCCAATCTTGGTGGCTGGTTATTTGGAGATTGGGGCCCATCAGCAGGAGGATTTGCGATCATCCCTGCATTACTTGGCGCAGTTATCCTTGTCTTAATCGTTAGCTTTATCTTTCGTTCAATGCGCAAGAAATAAAGGAAAGCTATCCCGACCTAGTCAGGATAGCTTTTTTAGATTGAATCCTTTTGTTGAGAGGCAAGCATCGCCCGGTAAAGGTCCGATGTTTGCTTTAATTCCTGGTGTGATCCTTGTGCGACAATTCGCCCTTGATCCATGATCAGGATGTAATCGGATTTCATCGCAGTAGATACCTTCTGCGTAATCATAAGGGTTGTGCACTCATACCGTTTAAGTGCATACAAGAAACGGTGCTCCGTCTTTGCATCTAATGCACTGGTGCTATCATCCAGTAACAGGATTCGAGGGTTTCGAATAAGCGCTCGTGCAATGGCAATACGCTGCTTCTGACCTCCAGATAAGTTACTTCCTCTTTGACTAATATTGCCCTCATATTGATCCGGTAATTTCATAATAACATCATGAATTTGTGCGTCCATCGCCGCTTGTATCATCTCTTCATCCGTGGCATCTGGCTTCCCCCAGCAAATGTTGTCTCTGATACTACCCGAGAAAAGAAAGGTCTCCTGCGCAACATAGCTTATTTGTCTTCTCATTTGAATGACGTTAAAGGATTCGATTGGCTGCTCGTCAATTCTTATCTCACCTAATTCTGGACGATATAGACGAGGAATCAGTTGAAAGAGTGCAGACTTCCCCGATCCTGTTGCTCCCATAATCGCAACACGCTGACCCGACTGTACCTGAAAGCTAACGTCTTCAATGTCTGGAACCTCTTTTTCTTCATATGAAAACGTCACACCTCGAAATTCAATTGTTCCTTTGATCTGTTTGGTTTTTGCATCATCTTCAGCTATTTGTTCCTCCTCAAGCGTTTCGAGTACCTCAGTCAAACGTTCAGAGGAAGCCTTTGCTCTTGAAAAAGTCATAATCACGAGTGGAATAGAAGAAAGTGCTGCAGATATGCGCAAAACATAGTTCACAACCGCTACAACATCACCAACAGGAATGGATCCAGTGGGTATGGACTCACTTGCAAACCAAAGAATCAGAAGGATCGATCCATTCATGAGCAGCAACAGAACCGGCTGGGTTAGTTCCATTAAACGTAAGGAGGAGATGAGCTTATCCCTCAGGCTCTTATTTACATTGAGGAACCGAGTAGCTTCCGTTTTTCTTCTGACAAAGGCTTTAACGAGCTTAAAACCGAGCAAATTCTCCCTCATCACATGATTGACTCCATCAAGCTTCACCTGAACCAACCTGAATTGATCTGCTCCCCTTTTAAACACCCAACCGACAAGCATAATCACAATTGGAATCACAACAACTAAGACGAGTGCTAAACGAAAGTTGATAATAAGAGCCATAGTCAATGCACCGACGATGACTAAAGGCGGACGTAACATGTAACGAAGGGTCATCACGATGCTATTTTGAATTTGAGTCACATCATTTGTTAGTCTCATGATTAGTGAAGAGGTTGCAAACTGCTTCAGTCGGTCAAAGGAAGCGTACTGAATTCGTTTATACACCTGTTCTCGAATGTCATAGCCGGTGCTTTGACCAGCATGGGTTGCAAAAAAGGAATTCAACACCCCTGCACCAAAGGCTAGAAGGGTTAATCCCATCATAATCATGCCCCAAAACACAACCGTTTCCATATCTCCCTGCATGATTCCATCATCAATCATTCGAGCGAGCAAATACGGATGAAATAGCTCTACACTTAATTCCATTAACACAAGTACAATGGAGATCCCAACCATTGCCTTGTACTTCTTAAGGAAAACGAATATTCCCAATACACATTCCCCAATTCATTCTTAGATGGTCAGGCTCTCAGTTGGTTAAACCTATGAACAAGCTGGTTAAACGCTTGTTCTTCTTCTAGAAAAGCATTATGATTGCTTTCATTAAAAATAACAAGCTCTGAATGCGGTAAGCTTTCGTGAATCTCGATGGAGCAGTCAAGTGGGCATTGTCTATCGTACTTCCCACAACTAATGATTGCAGGTACGTTTACATGAGGAAGCTGCTCAAACAAGTTAAAGGCCGGTAACTCCTGATACGAAAAATAATCAAGTCGATTCCCGACGACCTTTCCACTACTTGGCTTCGAGAAATACTCCTCATATCGTTCAGGGCGATAGATCGACATCTGTGTCCATTCTTTACTTGCAGCCCTTCTTTCATCCACTGACTCACTCGTTTTAATGATATCAAGCAACTGCAGGACTCTTGAGTTGGCTGAATTTGAGCGATTGTAGATACAGTCTGGATGATTCATGTACTCATAGCTTCCAGCACCCGCATTAATCAGAATCTTTTCTAATGATCCAGGAGATTCAACGCCATATACCAATCCAAGCATTGCTCCTGTTGAATGACCTGCAAAGCTCCACGAGTCGATTTGCAAAGCACAGCGAATGGCTTCCAAATCTTCTACACCTTGTCGCATACTAAATTCATTCTCATCAGCAGCCTGACGCGAGTTCCCTGCACTGCGCAGGTTCACTAGATACACCGTAAACGCTTCCGTAAATGAATCAGCAAAATAGTTTCCTCGGTCGTTAAACTCACTATATAGATGGGTTATACATAACGGATCGCCTTCCCCACTAATAAACACTTCAAATATACCATGTTCCGTCTCAAGTAACTCCTGCTTCCACATTCGATTTCTCTCCCCTATCAGTTGGGATCTCGTTTTATTGCATCGATGATAAGTGATGGAAATTGAGGGTCATCACCTAGATTTCTAGGGTCACACTTAGATGATCTGTATATAACCCCGTCTGCTTTATTCCACTCTGATGTATGAAAGATTCCATGCTCATCAAAATATTCTAGCAAGGTGACGTGAAAGCCCGCTTTCTTAAATAAAGATTGGATTGTTTGATATGTATACACAATCTTGTGATCGAAGGCGGGGTGATCCTCGGGTCCCGGTCCTCCCACTTGTACAGTCCGTTGATACTCCTCATTCGGAAAAAAGCCATCAGGAACTGCACAACGAATATGTCCTCCCTCTTTCAAATAGTCCCTTACAAGATTTGCTGCAATAAGGCCTTCTTCGTAGGTAAGATGCTCCCACACATGTTCAGCTACAACCGCTGAGATTGATTCCTCTTCAAAGTTCTCAATCCAGCTTGAACGCTTCAGGAGGTTCAGTTCATCCTCTTCTGTATGAAGCCATCCCGGATTATTATTGTAGCCTCCCGCTCCGATTACAATCTTTAGTTCGCTCATCGTATCGTTCCTACTCCACTTTCGTTACGAAAGCCAAACCATACACTCCAGCGATCTTTCTCGATAATTTCTTGCTCTTGAGGAAGCTTTGATGAGATATACCTTACGAATGCATTTAATTGCTCATCACTTAATTCATGCAAAATAGTTCGGCCTCTTCTTGACTGCAAATCCTCTGCCAACTCATTCATGGTTGAATAGACAGAGCGCGTCTCCCACAATTCAACCCTTTCTACTCGCTTAAAGCCTGCCTCAAGCATTGCCTTCTGAACCGCTTCATCAGAAAACCTACGCTTCTTTTCCGTTTCTGCTAAAAACGGAAAGCATTCAAATAAATAGCCACGAATATGTGTTGACGTTCCTTCTACTAAGCAATCTTCAGGTGTGCGATCTTGAATGATTGCGACCCCGTCCTCTGGTGATAGGACACGAGAAATCTCTTTCATGTTAGGAAGTAGTTCAGCTAAATGATGAATGACTGCCCGTTCAACAACAACATCGAGGCTGCCATCACGGAGTGGCGCTAAGTTCTCTCCATCGGCAAAAACGTATTGAATGTGATCATTCGTTGTTTTTTCTTGGGCCGCTTCAAGCATCCGCTTAGAAGAATCCACACCTAGCACAGAGCTTGGCCCAAATTCCGCCAGCATTCTCGTGTAGATTCCACCTCCACAGCCAATGTCAGCTACTCGTTTCCCCTTTAGCTCAACCTTAGAAAGAATGAGCTGGATCCATTCCTGATGTGCAGTTCGTTCAGCGTACGTAAATTGATTTTCTAACTGATCAAATTTATTTTCCATTACACAACACCTCACTTTATCTAAACACTTCTCGATCCACACATTAATTTCCTGCTATTAACAGTTGCAACCGGTTTTATAAAGCAATCCTAAACCGCCAGACTTCTTTTCCTGCAAAGGTTTCATTTGATTCACGTAGCCTATTTAAAAATTCAAGTTCTTATTGACAATGACTGCCTTTAAATCTACTATTGATAATAGTTTTCATTTTCATCTAGAGAGGTTGAGAGAGTATGAATAATAGAACACATTCAATCATTGGTATTACACTAACATCCGCACTACTTCTAGGTGCATGTTCAACTGGAGAAGCAGACAATCAAGGCTCTCAAGCATCTGATGAGCATACTCTTACATTCGCATGGCCATATGATATTGGAAAATTGGATCCTCATGTTTACGTTCCATCTCAACTTTTCGCTCAGTCTATGATGTATGAGCCATTAGTTACATATGGAGAAGGAGGAGAATTAATTCCTCATCTTGCAGAGTCGTGGGACATCTCCGAAGATGGTCTGGAATATACCTTTCACCTACGTGATGACGTAGAATTTACAAATGGCACAAAGTTTGACGCTGAAGCTGTTCAATCAAACTTTGAAAACATTCTTGAAAACATTGATATACACAGCTGGTTAGGTTTCATTTCAAAAATTAACGATACAGAAGCCGTAGATGAATATACATTTAAACTTACATTAACGGAGCCTTATTATCCTACACTTCAAGAGCTTACCGTAGTAAGACCTGTGCGTTTTGGTGATACAGATGTTGAAGATCTTGACCCTGCATTACAAGACATTCAAAAGTCTGTTGGTACTGGTCCGTGGATCTTAGACGAATATAAAGTAGATGAATTTGCAACCTTTGTACGAAACGACGATTACTGGGGCGACCTTCCAGAAGAAGAATCCCTTACGATCAAGGTAATTCCTGATGCAGAGACCCGTGTTCTTGCTTTTGAAAAGGGTGATGTTGACCTTATATACGGAGAAGGAATTATCAGTCTCGATTCATTTAAACAACTTGAATCAACCGGTGAATATAAAACAAGCGTTTCTGATCCAGTCGCTACTAGACAGCTTGTTATGAACACAACGAAAGAGCAGCTTTCTGATGAACGCGTGAGACAAGCCCTTCATTATGGGTTTAATAAACAAGGCTTAGTTGAAGGCGTAACATCCGGACTTGAAGAAGCAGCAGACTACATTCTGCCTCCAAATATGCCGTACACTTCGAATATTGATGCAACAACGATAGAGTATGATCCAGATAAAGCGATTGAACTTCTTGAGGAAGCTGGGTGGACATTACCTAGCGGGGGCCAAGTTCGGGAAAAAGATGGTCAGCCTTTAGAGTTTGAATTAATGTACAATTCTTCGGAATCAATCCAAAAAACAATGGCTGAAACCTTACAATCTGAATGGACAGCCCTTGGAGTTAAGCTAGATATTGTAGGCATTGAGCTCAGCACACAAATCGAACGCTTTAAAGCGAATGATTTTGATATGAATTTCTATAGTAACTATGGTGCACCTTATGACCCTCATACATTTGCTAACATTATAGCAACAGAAGGGTTTGGTTTTAATGAAGCCATTTCTTCCTACGAAAACAAAGACGAAATCCTAGAACAAATTGATACAGTTCTCAAGTCAACAGATGAAGCAAAACGAGAAGAGCTTTACCGAGAAATACTAGGATCCCTGCAAGAACAAGCAGCCATTGTGCCAATATCCTATGTGAACAAAATTGCGCTGTACCAAGATGACATCTCTGATTTCTCGTTCTCTGCTAATAGAGATGAACATTCATTTTCAGGTATAAGACGTAACTAGGAATGAACGGGAGTACAACAATATGAGCATGTATATCGTGAAACGAATACTAATGATTGTTCCGATCTTTCTTATAGCGACGTTTGTTACCTATGGAATGATTAGTTTATCTCCGGTTGATCCGGCAGAAGCCTATTTTGCAGCTTCACACATCCAAGCAACCGATGAAATGATCAAGGATAAAAGGGCAGAATTAGGGTTAGATCAACATTTTGTTGTTCAGTACTTAGAGTCTCTTAAAAAGATAAGTCAATTAGATTTCGGCTTATCTTATCTTACAGACAAGCCTGTGTTTCAAGAGATTACGTCAAGAATGTCGGCAACCATTCAGTTATCCATCTCAAGTTTACTAATTGCCATTGTTGTTAGTGTTCCGATCGGTTTCTTTGCAGGCATGAAGAAAAACAGCTTAGTTGATCATCTCAGTCGGGCCCTCTCTTTTATTGGGGCTTCCATTCCATCATTTTGGTTGGGTTATTTGTTAATCTTTTTTCTATCCGTAAAGTTTGACTTGTTCCCTGTTGAAGGAACCGGTTCGTGGCAGCACTTAGTCTTACCTTCACTCACACTTGCTTTTCCGTTAATTGCCGTTTACACACGACTTTTACGCACAAGTGTCATGGATAATTTAAAGGAGCCCTATGTATTATTTGCTCGTACCAGGGGCCTCCGTGAGAAGTTAATTATCGGAAAACATCTATTCCGGATGTCTATTTCCCCAATGATTGCAGGACTTGGAATGAATCTTGGAAACTTAATGACAGGGGCCATTATTGTTGAAGTTGTCTTCTCATGGCCTGGCTTTGGACGATATTTTATTGATGCTTTGTTTAATCGTGACATTCCTGTCATTCAAGGATATGTGGTACTCGCTTCCGCTATTTTCCTACTTGCCAATCTACTAGTGGATCTATTGCAAATGATGATTGATCCAAGAATTGCAAGGGTTAGAGGTGGATCAAAATGACGACTACATTCCGAAGCTTTTTCTACAGTCATAAAATGATGGTAATCTCCTCATTTATTTTAGGAATTATTTTCATAATCGCGCTTATTGCACCTTATATTATGCCGAACGATCCTACCTTAGTTGATTCAATCAATCGATTACAGACACCTTCGTGGACCTATCCGCTCGGCACGGATCACTTAGGTAGATGTATCCTTTCAAGAATCTTATTTGGCGCACGAATCTCACTAGGGTACGCGTTAGTTATCTTTTGTTCAGCACTAGGCATTGGCTTGGTGGTTGGCGTAATTGCCGGCTATGTAGGCGGATGGGTTGACCAAGTCCTTATGAGATTTGCTGATGGACTCATGTCAATTCCAAGTCTTATCTTTGTTCTAGGTTTTGTTGGTATCTGGGGAGCAGGTCCTACGCAAGTCATTATTGGGCTCGTTCTTGTACAGTGGGTATACTATGCAAGAGTCGTTCGAGGCATGGTACTAAGCCTAAAAAGTCAAAACTATATCACAGCTGCAAGAATTAGTGGTTCTTCTTCTGTTGCGATTATTCGGAAGCACATTCTTCCAAACATCCTGCCTTCGCTTGCAGTCATTGGAACGCTTGAGATGGGCTGGTCGATCATGAGTTTATCTTCTCTGTCCTTTCTCGGACTCGGTATTCAACCACCTACACCGGAGTGGGGCTCAATGATTCTTGAAGGAAAATCATATATCCGTACTAATCCAATGGTTATGGTGTATCCTGGGGCCATGATTATGCTTGTGGTCATTAGTTTTAATTTACTGGGTGAATCCTTATCCGAAAAATATGCTGTGAAAAGACGTTAATAAAAGTGAGGGTTATGATGGAAGAGCAGAAGATTCTTAGCGTTTCGAATTTACAAACAGACGTTCAAGCACATAATGGCCTTTCGCCTTTAATCAAAGACATCTCTTTTCAGCTTAAAAAAGGGAAAATACTTGGCATTGTTGGTGAAAGTGGTTGTGGCAAAACCGTCACAAGTATGTCGATCCTCCAGCTTCACAACAAACAAACGATGCAAGTACGGGGTAGCATTCAATTAAAAGGACAAGAATTAAATGGAATCGGTGAAAAGAAAATGCGATCGATTCGCGGAAAAGAAGTCGCATTTATTATGCAAAATCCAATGAATGCCTTTACTCCCGTATTCACAATCGGTCAGCAATTCATTGAGACGCTGCGAACTCATTTATCCCTCTCTAAAAAAGAAGCGGCTGAGCTTGCTGTAGAAACCATGCAGAGCGTTAATCTAAAAGATCCAAAAGAACTTATGAAAAAATATCCATTTGAGTTGAGTGGCGGCATGCTTCAACGAGTCATGATTACCATTACCGCATCCCTAAAGCCGGCACTTATTGTCGCAGATGAACCAACAACGGCTCTTGATCTATCAAGTCAACTATCCGTATTACGGTTACTTGAGGATGTACGATCAACGTACGGAACCTCTATTCTTTTGATCTCTCATGACCTCGGTGTTATCTCTGAGATGGCTGATGATGTGATCGTCATGCAAAATGGACAGATCGTTGAATCAGCTCCAGTCTTAACGTTGTTTGACAAACCAAACCATGAATACACCAAGAGATTATTAAGGACTAGACCTTCCCTTTATGCAGAAGGTCAACCTTACTTTTATTCAAACGGGTGAATCCCTTTAGGGCAAGGAGGCGTTACATTTTGAGAGTTCTAGAAGTGAAACAAGTTCATGCTCACTACGGATCAAAGAATCTTTTTTCATTTGGACAAAAACAGAAAAATGTTCTTCACAACATCTCCTTTGGGATCGATGAAGGAAAGTGCCTGGGGTTAATCGGTACAAGCGGTTCGGGTAAAAGCACTCTTGGAAAAGTCATTCTTGGCATCCACCCTCCGTCGTCCGGCCACGTTCTTTTCCAAGGAAAAGAGATGTATAAAAAGGGAAACGAGAAGCTTCTTCGTAAGGATCTTCAAATTGTGTTTCAAGATGCGTATTCCGCCGTCAATCCTCGGATGACCGTAGAACAAATCATTCGTGAACCAATGGAAAACCATCGACTAGGATCGTCTGGTGACATGCGAAAACAAGTGATTGAATTACTAGAGCGTGTAAACCTAAGCGAGAACGAATTAACACGCTTTCCTCACGAGCTAAGCGGCGGGCAGCTACAACGTGTAACAATTGCTCGGGCGCTCGCTCAAAAACCTAAGCTTATTGTATTAGATGAATCGGTCAGTAGCTTAGATATGATTACGAAAAGTTTAATCTTAGATTTACTAGCTGACTTAAAACATGAATATAACCTCTCATATTTATTCATTACACATGATATTAAAGCAGCTTTCACCCTCTCTGATCAGATTGGTGTCATGGAAGAGGGCGAGCTGATTGAATTGTACGAATCAAAGGATCAATTTTTACTATCACACCACCCAAAAGTGAGTGAATTAAGAAAATCAATTCTGGCAGAGCACCCTCGTTTCCGTACAGTGGCGCCACTTCCGAATGAGAGAACGACTGTTAAACAAACGTTTGATTAAAGAGAAGGCATGGATTTCCTAGGAGAATTCATGTCTTTTTTTAACAAACTATTTCCAGATTATCGTATAATCATAGAAAAACATATGAGGTGGTTAATGTGAGAAGAACACTTTCTTTGCTTGTTTTTAGTGTGTTTGTATTTCTTTTTGGATGTCAGGCTTAGGATCCAAATCAAAGCTTACCCGAAGGACCAACACCATCTTCAAGCTCTCCACCTCTTTTAACTGTCACTATAGACAACAAAACGATTGATACCACATTAGGATCATACTGCTGGGGAAATGTTTGCACAGATTCAGAAGACCCGCTACTCATTGAAAAAAGAAAAGATGGTGAACCACCATCCTTTGCTCCTAATTCACTTGTAACCCTCTCGTATTCAGAGACTGAGCAACAAGGTACCCTCCATCTTATTTATCAAACAAAAACTAATCAGACTGAAGTAGAAGTCTCCCATGTTGAACAAGAATTTGAGTTACCTGAGCAAGCGGGCATTTATTATTACCGGACGTTCGCTACTTGGGAAAGTGGTGGAGATTTAAGCCATGCCTTCCGAGTTGCTGTCGAGTAACTTCTTTCAGTTACCTCTCTCTTCTCAAAGCAGAGGGGTTCTTTCTCTTTCTCATCCACTTCACCCATTTAAGGATCAATCTATTATCTGGCTTTAGGCACGCAGCTAACTGGGCTTCTTTTGCCTCCCGTATATATTTACGCCTTTTATCACAAACCAACTGTCTATAATAGTCCAGCATTAGGAAGCCCCCTTTATTGGCTGCGCATTAGAGTTCTTTCTTATCTTAAAAGCCAGCTTTGATCGGTTGGCGATAATCACAAGTAACGCTCCACTTGATAGGACAGCCATGCAAAGAAATGCGAGTTGTGCGTTGAACCAGTCCATTGAGACAGTGAAAACGAGAAGAAAGATTACTCGAATTCCCATACCTATTGCATCAAACACACCGTTCACTCGACCAATTCGAGAGTTATCAATTCTCGCCATCATGATCGTTTGTTTACAGATTCGACTGCCCGCATTTCCAAGGCCTTGGACGACTTGAAGAAGCAAAAAGAGTGGAACGATCGGGACAAGGGCAATGAAAAAGAGCGAGCTTGTATAAAAACCAACTGATACAATCGCCGCAGCCCATGGACCAAAACGAGCAAACATCCAAGTAACGAACACTCCCGCCATGCATGCACCAAGCGAATAAAGCATATTAGTATAGCCATAGATGGAGGCGTCAACCTGAAGCGTTTGATTTAGATAGACCGGTCGTAAGTAATTCCCTACCATTAATGTGACAAACGGGGTGAGTAAGGAGAGAATAACCAAGCTGAATGCAAGGTTCTGTTTTATAAAGGTCAATCCTACATTTCTTTCCGTCACTTTTGGAACCTGATCAACCTTTTTGATCTTGAAAGGCTGATCTTTCGGTAAGTTGTGAATCAGGCTCAAGCTAATTAAACTACCAAGGGTCACTACTAAAAGAACACGAGACGGTTCAATAAATTGAAACAAAACACCGCCTACTCCCCCTGCAATCATACTTGCAGACTGAGATTGAACTTCCAGTAAGCCATTCATTGAACCATGTTTCCCTTTATCAAAGAGCTGTTGGACGTACGCCAGCATGTTTGGATAGTACACGCCATAATAAGCTACCGAAACGACATACAATAAGATAAGTTGCCAAGTAGCTAACCCCTGATTGATAGAACCATACATCGCAATCGGTGTGACCAGAAGCAACACAAACCATTGATTCCCTTTCATAATGTTCCTTCGCGAAAATCGATCGATCATCACACCAATTGACGGAGCAGTTAAGAATAACAAGATGGTCGTAGCGATCATAACGATTCCAAGTAGTTTATCCCCTCCTTGCCTATCTACAATCAACCAAGCGACTCCTAAACTTAAAATACCCATCCCAATCGATGCAAAGAGATTGGCCCCGACTAAGAGGACTGCATTTCGATCCTTCCAGAACCCGTTCAACTTACTGCAATCCTTTTGTATTCATGAGAACAATTCGCCAGCCGTCCGGATCCTCAATTGTGATGCCTAACTCTCTCCAATATGGATTCTCTGGTTCTACCTCCCCGTACCCTAACTCGTTCAACCGCTCTGTCACCTGTTTGATCTCCTCATACTCAGGTACATAAAACACAATAAGATTATCTTTTGTTGGTGCAGGACAAGGGCTGCCATCGATATGCTGCGTAAATTCAAGATGATACGCGGTATCAGGTAATCCGTACATCACTCCGTTGTAACCACTGTGTTTCTGAAAGGAGCCAACCCTCGTTAATCCTAAGCCCTTTTCATAAAATTCAGTGACTCGCTCTAATTGATCCGTTGGTCGTGCGATTCGTATTTGTGCAGCATTCATGTTTCATTCCCCCTAACTACTGTGTATATCTAAAGTACCAATTTAATCTAATCCCAAATAGCCACAAAGGATGGATCTTCTCTCAGACTTTTGATGTAGATGAATGGAGCAATAATAAAAAAGGACGAATGATTCTGAAATCGAATCATTCGTCCTGACACACTTTATTCTGTTTCAACACTTATCTGAAATACCAGAACCACAAGGGAACCGATTCCGATTGAAAAGCATCTGTCGTACATTCCGATTCTGGAGAGAACGCAGATTCCTGCATCTCTCCATAATTCGCTTCATCAATATTATTTGTAAATCCTGCATCATCAAAACATGCTGGAGCACTGTATTCTGTTAATGTATAGTCAATAATGACCGTCTCGTCTGCAGGTGAACCTACTTCAATTCGAATGACAAAACCTAGAATGATAATAAGTAAGCTTACTCCTGCACCAATTAACCATCGATATTGTTTCATCTAAAATTCTCCTTCAATTCCTCTATAAAATGATAGGTTTTGCAATGCCCGCCTGAATGGCAAATAGGGCCGCTTGCGTTCTGTCAGTAAGCTCTAGCTTGGACAAGATATTGGAAATATGCGTTTTGACAGTTTTCTCCGAGATAAAGAGAGCTTCTGCGATGTCTTTATTACTTTTACCTGTACTAATCTCTTTAAGAACATCTACTTCTCTTTCTGTTAAGCTGTTTAAACGTTCTTTCGTAGAGTCATAGGTTACATGCGAAAGGACATGCTTCATGACGTGTGGGTGCAATTTATTTTCACCTTTGTAGACTGCTTTAATGGTTTCAACGAGTTCTTCTGGCTCTACGTCCTTCAACTGATAGCCCGATGCACCAGCCTGTAGAGCGGGAATTACGTAGTCCTGATCCGCAAAGCTTGTCACGATTAAAATCCGGGCCGTGGGCCATCTTGCTTTGATTTTGGTTGTTGCTTGGATTCCATCTAAAACAGGCATATCTACGTCCATCAAGACCACGTCAGGCTTATGTTGTTCAAACAAGTCAATCGCTTCCTGTCCATTTGATGCCTCTGCTACAATCTGAAAGGCTGGAATGGCCTCTAAGAAGTAGATTAATCCCTTACGTACGATATGGTGATCATCAACGATTAAGAGATTCATGCTGTTCTCCACTCCCCCCTGGAAAGATGATTTCCCACGTTGTTCCTATTCCTTTTTTGGTAGTTAACGTTGCGACTCCCTTTACCTTTTCGGCCCGGAGTTTAATGCCTTTAAGTCCGATTGTATGTACAGGAAGATCTCTTTCATCATCAAAGCCTCTACCTGCATCCATAATCATTACTTTTCTTTGCTGATTATTCTTATGTAAGGAAATCTGTACTTCTTCCGTTCCTGCATGTTTTTTCGTGTTGTTTATCGCTTCTTGTACGATACGATAGACCTCCTTTTGTTCTTCTTTACTAAAGGCTATCTTCTGATCATTTAAAAGCTCTACCCTTACTCCAACAAGTTGTCCGTATCTGATCATTTGCTTTGATAAATCAAGCTCTTCACCATCTGATCGCCGTACTTGGATCACTTCTTTTAATTCTTTAAGAGCTTCTTGAACAATGTCCGCTAAACTTCGAAGCTCTTCTTTTAATGATGGCTCCGTATAACGCATAGACAAACCTTTTAGGCGCAATTGTAAGGAGAACAGTAATTGGTTAACCGAATCGTGCAAATCGTGTGCAAGCTTTTCTCTCTCATGTTGCTGGGTGAGTCGCTCTTCAAGTTCCAGAAGTCGTTGTCTTTCTTTAAAAAGACAGAGATGCTCTTGGAGATGCGCTCGAAGCTCCAGACTTAGTTGTTCCGAATGTAAAAAGGATAGACGGTTAATTGGTGATGAGAAATTTACATCTTCTTGATTAAGTTGAAAGGCATGGATGAATTCATCAATCAGCATCTGATCGGAGCTTTTATAGGAGAGGGTATGCAAGCGCTGTAAAAAAGAGCTTAGCTGACTATACTCTTCTGCACGTGTTGCCTCCTGTTCATACAATTGGACTCTTTTGATTGCCGTTCCAATTTGGTATCCGATCGTTTCCAGTAAATTAAGTTCATCCTCTTTAAAATGAATCTTCCCTGGTGAAGCCACATTAAGAATACCAATCGGCTGCTCACCAGCATGAATAGGGATGGTGGCGTGATGGGTAAGATCCTTTGTATCTCCGAGCTTTTGATCAACTGCTAGCTCTAACCGTTGACATTCAAGCATGTTCACCGCGCTCGTTAACTCGCCATTTAGAAACTGGCGTTTACACCAGCAGCCGCCTTTTTTCAGCAATCGTCCGTCGGCACATGTCAATGCTTCAGGTAGATTCGCCTCTGCAACAAGCGTATGGCTTCCTTTTTGATCAATTAAAAAAATCCATCCACTTGATAAGCTAGTGACTTGCAAAATCTTAGTAAGAACAGGTGTCAGCATAGAGGTCACATCTGTTCCTTCGTTTAGTGTTTTTGACATTTCTTTCAGTGCGCGAAGAATATCCACAATGGGTCCCTCCACTTTTTTCCCTTAGTGTATCATAAGTGAACGAGGGCATTACTGTTTAAAAATAAACGTTTCTTTATAAGGTCGGTCCCCTTCTACTCCGGTGGTCCAAAGAACATCGATTTCAATTTGTTTTGCTTTTTTTGTTACGGACATAGCCGAGTAAGAAGCTGCCCCTCCAAGTGTAAGTAACCCTTTGGTTTGCCGTTCGTCCATGATGGCAAGGCCGTATCTCACATCTGTATCAGGTTCATCCCGGTACGCTCGAACCATCACAGCACCCATATCACCCTTCTTATTTTCCACTTCAAGCTCGTACGTATCGAATGCTTTAGGATTCGGCTTTTGAATACGTGAATCATTTGTTGCCACGTTCAATGAAACAATCCAGTGGTCTGATTCCTTCACCTGAGGGAGATCCTTAAAGGTAACAGCTTGTCCTGGCGTCGAACTTAGATTAAAGAACAATATGAAACCAATTACACCTAGTAACCAGCTTTTTCTTCGTTTCAAATCCTACCACTCCTTTATGGTAGGATTTACTCTCAAGTCTTAGAATATCCGAAACAAACATGAAAAAAAGAGACACCTTCAAAAGGCACCTCTTTTCTAATATATGTAATAATAATTTTTGGCAGTTGTATAGTATGTAGCTTAGCAAATTTTTAAATATAAGTCTATATTTTTTTTTGCTATTCACCCAAAATAGTTATAGAAGGAGGCGATTACATGAACCAGTCGTATCAAGAGGAACAGCATGCACTACGTGAAAAATTAATAAAGATCCAAGCTTATCAGAAACAACTTGAAGCTCTTCCCCGGTACCACGGTGATGACTTCAATGAACAGGTTCTTGAGAACAGCCGCGAACGCCAACGGCAAGTAATGAAAAAAGCAACGGAGGAGCCTTACTTTGGTCGATTAGACTTTGAGGAATACGGAAAGTCTCAAGCGACTCCCTTATACATTGGAAAAGCTGGTGTACATGATGATCAAACGGGAGAGGTCCTCGTTGTCGATTGGAGAGCCCCTGTTTCCAGTCTCTTCTATGCCTTCTCGGGTAGCGAGGATGATGTGTATTACGAAGCTCCCGAAGGAATCATTGATGGCACAATTGAGCTAAAGCGTAACATTATGATCCGTGAACAAGAATTGATGCGGGTAGTAGATAGTTACAAGCAAGGCGAATCAACTACTAGTGGCGGAGATGAGTTTCTCCTTTATAAGCTTGGTGAGCAAAAGGATAATCGTTTGCAAGACATCGTTTCAACGATCCAAGGAGAACAAAATGAAATTATCCGTCATCAGAAAAATCAAGCTGTCATTATTCAAGGGGTAGCCGGAAGTGGAAAAACAACCGTAGCTTTGCACAGACTCGCTTACTTGCTTTATGAATACCGCGAACAGATGCAGGCAGAGAACATGATTATTTTTGCACCCAATGCCATGTTTTTAGATTACATCTCTCAAGTTCTCCCTGAATTAGGTGTGGGTCACATTCAACAAACCACATTCAGCGAATGGGCTTTGAGTGTGCTTGACGACCCCGCTATTCAATTAGCCAATCAGACGAATAAAATGCAAAAACGCTTTGAGCAGTCTGAGGCCTCTGTAGATGAGGCGACACAGTTTAAAGGCTCTATTACTTTTAAGGAAATGATTAATCAAGAGTTAGAGGAATTAGAAGAGAGCTTGTTCCCTACAACTGACTTTACTCCTTGGGATGGCGCTACGATTACTCATGAAACGATCTCACAATGGCGCAACAAGGATTTTCTTCAATCCCCCGTCCAAGGCAAACAAGAACGATTGAAGGCTCGTATGAAACGTTGGATTGAAATTGAAGTGAAGCAGCAGCATCACTTAGATCAAAAAGAACAGCAGGAGCTTCGTAAACACGCTTTGGAACAAGCAAGAAAGTATCTAGCTAAGATGAAAAAAAGAACGCCATTTCAGCTTTATCTTCACATCTTAAAAAAACAAGGACTCACGCTTCACGAACCATTAATTGAGCCTGAGGATCTCGCTCCTCTTCTTCATATCTATCATAAATGGATCGGGTTCGATAAGGATAATCGCTTTGATCACGTTGTCATTGATGAAGCCCAGGATTTCTCGCCCTATCAAATTGCGATGTTGAAAGAGCAAACGCGAGGCCAGTCCTTTACAATCCTTGGTGACTTATCGCAGGGCATTCATAGCGTACAAGGAATTGACGAGTGGTCTTCTTTTAAAGAATTGTTTGGCAAACAAAAAACAGCCTATTTTGAAATGAATAAAAGCTATCGTTCTACACTAGAAATTATTGAGTGCTCAAATCACCTTCTACAACAATTTCCTAAGCGCAGAGTGCTGGCAGAGCCCGTTTTTCGCAGCGGCGAACCGGTTCAAATTGAACACGTATATGAAGAGGAAAAGGTAAATGCAATTACTACATGGGTACAATCCATGCAAAGTGAAGGCTATCAGACGATTGCAGTGATTGGACGCACGCACACAACATGCGCTGACTTATTCGAGCAACTACAAAAAACTCAAGAGGACCTGACATTTATCCAAGCAGAAGATGCAACTTATAATGGTGGAACCTCCATCTTGCCTGTCTATCTTTCTAAAGGACTTGAATTCGACGCTGTTCTGATTATCGACGCAGATGAGCAAAGCTATCAGCAGACTGCCGATCACATCAAGCTTCTGTATGTTGGGATTACACGTGCGCTTCACCGGTTACACATCATGCATACCGAACGTTTGACGAAGCTCCTAGCAGATTACGGATCTGGCGAATGACCATACTTAATCCATCCTTACTTAAGAAACAAATTTTGCGCGTAAGCCACGCTACGTCAATTACACCCATTCATACGGGATTTTCAACTGATTATAAGTTTATGGTTCGATTTGAACTCGAGCCTCCTCTGATCTTACGAGTGGGCCAATCAGACTCCCTCCAAAGCAGACAACAGGAAGCAAACATCTTGTTATCTCTTGATCAAAAAGGCGTCATCTGCCCCTCCCCTGTTGGATCTGGATACTTAGCTTCCTTAGATATGACCTATCAATTAAATTCCTATTTAGAGGGAGAGGATGCAGAAATCATTCTTCCCACTCTTTCGGATAAGGAGCAGTATAAGATTGGCTATAAAGCAGGAGAACAGCTTGCACACATGCATACATTAAAAGCTCCACATCATATCGTAGCATGGGAGAACCGAGCGATTACCAAGCATGAAACCTACTTAATGCACTACAAGAATCTCTCCAAAAAAGTCCCGAATGACGAAAAGCTGATGGACTTCATTACATCGAATCAACACCTTCTAAAAGGGCGACCAAATTATTTTCAGCATGATGATTTTCACCTAAAGAATATTCTTATCAAAGATCAACAATTTGCAGGAACCATCGATTTTAATGGCTATGACTGGGGAGATCCATATCATGACTTTGTGAAGATTTCCTTATTTTCACGGCAAACAAGCATTCCTTTTTCTATCGGTCAAATTCATGGCTATTTCCAAAATCATATACCCGAGTTGTTTTGGACTTTGTACTCTGTGTACACTGCAATGACTGTGTTCTCATCTGTCGTTTGGTCCATCCGTGTTGCTCCCGAGCAGCTTGACGAGATGCTTGGACGGTTGGAGACTGTGATTCAAGACCACTCCTCCTTTAAATCCGTTATACCCTCGTGGTTTTGTGATGCAGAACCTCTCTTCAAAATAAATGCCGAACCCTCTAAATAAGGAGGGTTCGGCATTACTATCATTTGATTATCCTAAATATGCATTAAGCATCCATATATGCTTATCAAGCTCTGCTTTTAACGCGATAAACATATCGGCTGTGGATTCATCCTCCACTTTTTCAGCTGCCTCAATGACCGCTTCCGCATGCGTTGAAACCGACTTAAAGTCTTGCTCAATCGCCGCAACCATATCTCTGGCCGTTTCTTGTCCACTTGCTTCTTCTATAGTAGACGTTTCAAGAAATTCCTTCATTGTCGCAATGGGTCTTCCTTTGATTGCAAGAATGCGTTCTGCGATCTCGTCAATGTGCACGCCGGCTTCATTATAAAATTCTTCAAATTTAGCATGTAATGTAAAGAAATCTGGTCCTTTTACATTCCAATGAAAATTATGAAGCTTTGTATAAAGTACATTCCAGTCTGCTAATTGTTGGTTTAATTCTGTTACTAATGTTTGGTTTGTCATCGTACATCCACTCCTTATCTCTTATAACTAAATTATATATCATTTAATAAATAATATCAAATAATAATTATTATAAATAAGGTTTTATTTTTCAAAGTAGATATGAGAATGTAAAAGACAACCTTCATTAAAAAGAGAGCTACACGAAGGACACGTATGGCGACAATCCTTATATTGCTGGATCGTTAATTCGTTCTTACATACACCACATAAAATAGCTTTCCTATTAAACTCTACCTCTGGCCACACTTCAATCTGATGATCCGCGCATTCATTGTGGCACTGATAACAAGGATAATAATGTCCGCAGCATTTAAACTTAATCGCAATAATGTCCTTTTCTGAATGATAATGAACGCACCGCGTTTGTTCATCAACAACGGGACCTCTCACCTTACACATCATGTACCCTCCTTCTTCACTTTACTAAACTACTTATAGAATGAGCGAATGTTTCTTGCAATTCAAGGAATGACTATTTAAACTATTTAGATATCTATTAACAATGATTCGGAAAGGAATGACAGCATGAGTTTACCCTCGATCGATGCTTACGTATCAGAACATAAAGAACGGGCGCTCGACACATTATTTAAGATCCTAAGACAAGAAAGCATCAGCACACAGAACAAGGGAATGAGAGAATGTGCATCTCTTATGCAAGATCTTATGAGAGATGTAGGAATCGAACCTGAGGTGTATGAAACAAAGGGACATCCTATCCTATACGGAGAACTTAGGTCTGAAAATCCTGAAGCTAAAACAATCTTGTTATATGGTCATTATGATGTTCAGCCTCCCGACCCACTTGATCACTGGCAAAGCCCTCCGTTTGAACCAACCATCCGTGACGGACGGATCTTTGCTCGTGGAGCAGGTGATAACAAAGGACAAATTGTCGCTCAGCTGTTAGGAGTAAAAGCATATCTGGACTCTTTTGGCGCACTCCCTGTTCACTTGAAGTTTGTGATTGAGGGCGAAGAAGAAATGGGTAGCGTGCACTTGCCTGAATTTGTCCAAGAGCATAAGGACATGCTCAAATCAGATCTTGTCTATACGGCTGATGGCTCCTCTCATAGTAGTGGCCAGCCCCTTGTTTTACTTGGAGTACGCGGAATGCTTTCGCTTGAAATTGAGATAGAAGGCGCTGCCTTTGACAACCATTCAGGGAACACTGGAAATATTGTTCCGAATCCCGCTTGGGAACTAGTTGAACTATTGCACACCATGCGTAATTCAAATGGGCATGTACTCGTTGACGGCTTTTACGATCATATCCGCCCTGCTACACCTGAAGAAACGAAGCTATTAAAAGATCTCCCATTCGACGCAAGTGAGGTCGGAGAAAAAATAGGTTATCCTTCCCTCTCTTTAGATGGACAAAGCTATCATCATAAGCTAACGATGGAACCTACGTTTAATATTTTTGGAATGAAGAGTGGGTATTTAGATCAAGGCGTTAAGACGATTACACCTTCTAAAGCCAGTGTAAAAATTGATACACGCTTAGTGGTCGATCAGGACCCCGCTGATGTGTTTGCAAAAATTGAGGCGCATGTAAGGGCTCACCATCCAACGGCCACCGTTCGCTTTCTTGGTTCAATGAATCCATCCAGAACTCCCGTAGATACACACATTGTTCAACAAGCAATTTCCGGGATTAAAGAAGCGTTTAATCAACAGCCCTTGATTCAGCCTAGTCTGGGTGGATCTTTACCTGATTACGTGTGGACAAATATTCTAAAAGCTCCTTCTATGCTGATGCCATACGCGAACTTTGACCAGCGAAATCATTCACCAAACGAGAATATCACACTTGATCACTTCTTTAACGGCATTCGTTGCACGGCTCATGTGATTCATGAGTTGGGGAAATGATAAAAGTGCAGTCAGAAAACTGATTAAGAGAACGAAGACGCTGGGACATAACAGTAATGCGGATAGTAAAACACGAAAAGAGCAACAAATCCGCTGCAGGAGAATCCCTCGCTTTCCGCGGAAGAGGCTGAGGCCGTACCCGCGGAAAGCGAAATTTTCACTGAAGCGGATTTTATAGCACATTCGTTTTAGGAACACTGATATTTCTTTTTATGTCCCTTATCACTCTTACTCCTCCGCAACAGCTTTCAACTTAGAAACAATGCCTGTCCAGCCTCCATCCATTCTTTCTCTAATGACTGCACTTTTTTCTTGTGCCTTCCCTATTATCGCATCAGCTTCACCCCAGCCACCGTGTGTTACTGTGCATACGGTTTTGTCGCCCACTTCTGTTAGAGATAGATCCACGAACCATCCTTCAGTATCCCAATCAAACGTTAGTTGCTTTGGCTCTTCTACATGGGTGACTTTACAAGGAGAAGTACCAAATGGTGATTGCAAATTAAATTCATGCCCTTCACTCGCTTTGATTTCTCCTGGCATAAACCATTGCTCAAGCCCGTGAGGTGTCGATACAAGCGACCATACTGTATAGATTGGTGCATCAATTTCCACTTTTTTATGAATATCTTTTAATAGGTTTTGACTCATAACAATTCTCTCCTCATGCTTTTTATACATCATGCACGTTTTTGTATATCTTTAGTCTCGTTTAGGTCTACACACTATCCTAACCATCTATTTATGATTCTCCCACTTCTTCTCCCTCATAAATCACATAAATCCAGATCATCAAAAGTGATTGTCATCCGTCGATAAACCAACGATTTTCAACACGTTTTCCCCCTAAAATATGCATTAATTCAATCGTTATCTCGATTGCCTAGCTCAACATTACTTTATTCTTAATTTTCTAAATATTGATGTTTTCTACTTATAGATTAGCTATGATACGTGTAGCAACGAGATTTACATAAAAAAGAAAAAATCTAGGAAGAGGTGACGAGTTTTAGGAAGAAAATTAAATAGAAAAGGAGAAAAAGATCATATGAACAGACGACTAAGAAAAATAATGTCCATTTCCCTTGTATTCTTGTTTGTCTTTACCATGTTCACCCCACACCAGACGTCAGCCCAATCCGCTAGTACGTCTATTTTTGATTTCACTCAATCAAGCTCTGACAAAATTAGTGAACGTGTCTATGAGGAGTTTGAAGACGCAGAATTCGTTACGTTTTTATTAAAATTTAAAGAGCAAGTGAATACGGCTGAGGTGGCAAGTAGCGTTTCTAACACACAGCAGGCTCAAAACGCATCCGCCTCACAGATGAAGCTGCTTGAGCGCTCTGCGGTTGTCTCTAGCTTACGTGCCACAAGTATCGACAGTCAAAAAGAAGTATCAGCCTTTCTTGAAGGAGAGTTAGAGGAAGAGAGAGTAAAAGACTTCCAATCATTCTTTATCGTAAATGGAATGGCCGTTACCGGTACAAAAGAAGTGATGGAAAAGCTAGCCTCAAGGCCTGAAGTCGAAAAGGTGCTAGCAAATGAAATGAGACAGTTGAATCCTACAGAACAAACCTCAGCGGAAGCACCTGATGTGGCAAGTGACTCTGATATTGAATGGAACATTGATCATATCGGCGCTCCTGCTGTATGGGAGCAAGGCATTGATGGAACCGGTATTGTCGTTGCCTCTATTGATTCAGGTGTCCAGTGGGATCATCCAGGTCTAATCGAACAATATCGTGGATATGATCCATCTGACCCTGAGAATCCGGATCATGAGTTTAACTGGTTTGATGCAACGGCAGGCAACGCAGCTCCATATGATGATGATGGTCATGGTACACACGTGACTGGAACGATGGTTGGAGTTGAGCCAGATGGATCGAATGCGACTGGTGTCGCTCCTGGAGCTAAATGGATCGGCGTAAAAGCGTTCACTCCTTTTGGTGGATCAGATGCAGATCTACTGGCTGCTGGAGAGTGGATTATTGCTCCTACCGATGAAGATGGCAACCCGCAACCCGAAAAAGCTCCAGACATTGTTAATAATTCATGGGGTGGCGGTGCTGGGCTTGATGAATGGTATCGCCCAATGGTTGAAAACTGGAGAGCAGCAAATATCTTTCCTGAATTTTCAGCTGGAAACACCACTCTTTTTAACCCTGGTGGTCCAGGGTCTGTTGCAAACCCGGCAAACTATCCAGAATCGTTTGCCACAGGGGCAACAGATATTAATGATAGCTTAGCAAACTTCTCACTTCGTGGACCCTCTCCGTACGAAGAGATAAAGCCTGAGATTTCAGCTCCAGGCGTGAATATTCGCTCTGCAGTGCCAGGGGGCGGCTATGAAGGTGGCTGGAATGGCACATCAATGGCCGGTCCTCATGTCTCAGCAGTAGCGGCATTACTTTTACAAGCAAATGCTTCGCTTTCTGTTGATGACTTAGAAGAGATTCTGATCTCAACGGCCATCCCTCTAACGGATGACGAATACCCAGAGACGCCTAATCATGGCTATGGACATGGGCTTGTCAATGCGTATGAAGCCGTATCCTCTGTTCTAGATGGAATCGGTACTGTATCAGGTAGCGTAACTAAAGACGGTGAAGATACAGAGCCACCAAGCTTTGAACACGATCCAGTAACAGAAGGGTATGCAGGACTAGACCTTCCACTAACGATTACAGCTACTGACGATGTTGCGGTAACAGATGTAACCTTACATTATGGTTCCAATGATGAGTGGACAACGGTTGAAGCCACACAAACAAGTGGTAATCACTTATCAGGAACGTATAGTGCCACGATTCCCGCTGATGCGGTAGATGGTGAAGCCATTCAATACAAATGGACCATCACAGACTTTGGCGAGAACATAACGGAATCTGATGTGTATGAAGTGACGATCCTCCCTTCCATTGGCGTTGGTTATGAAGAAGATTTTGCAACCAAACCGAATGGCTGGTACTCGTTTGGATCAAATGATGTCTGGGAATGGGGAGAGCCAGTATCTGGTCCAGGCGAAGCACTAACTGGTGACAATGTGTATGCAACAAACCTTTCTGGAGATCATCCGAATAATGCAAATATGACACTTGTGATGCCTCCAATTGATCTAGACGAAGGACAATCCTTCCTGCAATTCACTCATTGGTATGAGCTCGAAAACAACTATGATTTCGCCCATGTGTTTATTTCAACAGATGGCGTGGAGTGGGAGCAGTTGGAGCGCTTTAATGGCGCAACAGCCGATTGGACTGAAACAGAGATTGATCTATCAAGTTATGCCGGTGAACGTATCTATCTAGGGTTTAATGTAACAACAGATATTTCGATTACGAATGAAGGATGGTTCTTGGACAAGGTCGCACTATCAAATGAGTCCACGCAACCAACCTATCATCCTGGTGTAGAACCACCAAACCACACATACTTTAACCGAAATTTTGAAAAAGAAAATGTGAATCCTACTGACATCGAGCCAAAACAATCAAGTACCCAAAAACCTGCTGGAGCAAAGACGGATGCTGAGTTTGAACTCGCCTCCCTCCCAGTTGAAGCAACAGTTAATGTACTTGAAAGTGGACGTTCTGTTCAAACCAATTCAGCGGATGGTAGCTACTCACTTAAGCATGCACCAGGCGATTTTACATTACGTGCTGATGCGTATGGCTTTGTATCCGAGGAACAATCAATCACAGTGGAAGCTGATGCCACTACAACGGCTCACTTCACGTTAAGAGAAGTAGCAACCGGAACCATTTCTGGTGTGGTTAGTAATGAAGCAACGGGTGAGCCTGTATCAGGTGCTACGGTAACGTTACTTGAGGATGGGCACGTTGCTCCTGTACAAACAAATGATCAAGGTGAATATGAGCTAAGTGCCTATGAAGGCGAGTATACGGTCCAAATCACCGCACCTAGCTTCTATAGTCAAACGATTGAAGTAACCGTTTCAGGTGGAGAAACGTCTTCGCATGATGTAGCCCTGCAACCATTTGTCGGCTACGAAGGTGAGATCGGTTATGATGACGGTACAGCTGAGAATGCACGGGCCTACTATGAAGCAGGCAACGGTTGGGCTGTAAGAATGTCCCTTGCTGAAGGCGAGGATCGAGCACTTCTAACTGGTGGTCTTTTCCGCTTCTGGGACGAGGAATGGCCTGTACCTGGAGGAACTGAATTTAAGGTAGCCGTTTACGATTCAAGTGGTACGGACGGTGCTCCTGGCAAGCAAATTGCTGGACCAATTGATGCAACTGCGAAGCGTGATGGCACGTGGACAGAAGTTGATTTATCTGGTGAAGGTATTATGGTTGAAGGCGACTTCTACCTTGTGTACATTCAATCTGCTGCAGATCCAAATGCACCTGGTCTAGCGATTGATGAAGACGGTCCGGTTGCAGAGCGTAGTTGGGAGTTTATCGGAGGAAGCTTTACACAAACCCCAGCCGAAGAAGGGAACTACATGATCCGTGCACAAGTGAACTATGAACTTAGCGCTCCAGCTATTACGTCTCCGGAAGATGGTACGATTACAAATGAAGACGTGATTTCAATCGAGGGGACGTCTTCCGCTGCTTCAGACATTATCGTCTACAATGATGGAGAAGAAGCGAGTACAACAACCTCTGATGAATCTGGTGTATTTACTTCGGAAGTCACTCTTACAGAAGGTGAAAACAGCTTAACGGCAGCGGTTGTTACAGAGGCTGGTGTTAGTGACCCTTCCGAAGCGATCACTGTAATTCTTGATCAAACAAGCCCTGAGCTTGAGATTATAGAACCAGTGGACGGATCAAAAACAAACCGTGAAACCGTGACGGTAAAAGGAACGGCAACTGACGAAAACCTTGATGCCGTCACCGTTAATGGTCAAAATGCAAGCGTTGAAGAAAACGGAAGCTTTAGCCAACGAATTCTTCTAGATAACGGAACAAACGACATCGAAGTCGTTGCAACCGATCTAGCAGGAAACACAACAACAGAACAAATTAGCATTGACGTAAAATTCGATGCCCCAGTAATTGAGAACCTTAAGCCAGACGAAGATAAAACACTAAAATCTGGTGAATCCGTAAAGATTGAATTTACAAGTGAAGAAGACTTGGATGCGACCTTCATCATCCGCATGCCTCTAACAAACATCACCTCAAATGCAACGGAGCTCCCTATCCGTGAAGAGAGTGATGGTACGTATGTCGGATACTGGACAGCTACCTCTAACATTGAAGTAGAAGATGCAGAGATTGAAGTCATTGTCCGTGACGATTACGGCAATGAAACGCGCAAAGTCGCTCCAATGAAATTGAATGTGAATGTAGAAGAATAACGAACGAACAACCCCTCGTACGTGGTGATTACGAGGGGTTGTTTTTTATTTGACATCAAACTCTATAGAGAGCTTCTCCTCCCCATTCACAATGATGGTTAGTTGATGTTTCCCTGGGTAATGTGTGCGTGTTGAGAGATTTTGGAATGAATGTGTTCGTAAATAGTTCTTCGTTTCACCTTTTTTGATGGCTGTTTCGGAAAGCTTGAATACCTTTCGTGTGCGGTTACCACGAGCTTTCACGTAGTCAATCGCATAATCAATTCTAAGCTTCGTCTCAGTGTCTGCTTGAAGCCGGAATGAAAAGGTGATTGCTTCCCCAATTCGAAGAGATTCAGCCCTGCATTCGAACGCTTGAATATGTAACTTTCCACTCTTTCCATAGCCAAATAAACGAAGAATGTCCGGGTCACCCTTTTTCAAAAGGCTTCGACTGGCATGCTTAATGATCCAATCCGTGTCAGGATGCTCGTCCACCCAAACTGATGCGATGTCTTTAAAAAGAGAGGGATGCGTTTTGGTTACATCATTTAAGCTATTAGCCACACTTCTGCGCACGTATAATGACTGATCTTGTTTAAGTGATTCAAGGATCGGCAGAATCAAAGAAGGATTTTCTTTAATAGTAGGTATTAAGATGCCCCAAGGCAATCTTGGACGGCTCCCTTCACTCGCAAGCCTACGCACATGCTCATTTTCATTTTGCGCCCACGAAATGCTCTGTTGAATCATGCGCTCTGGGTCCTTTATGAAAAAAGGACGGACTGCAAACTCTGCTGTAGAGTACTGCGTGAATTGTTCCAACGCTTTAATGGATGCATCCCAATCCTCCAGCCCGTATAGTTGAACATAATCCGAGAATACAAGACCTGCTAGCCCACTATAGTTTGGCGCTACCTGCTTGAGTATTTCAAGTGAATCCAGATAAGGAGTCGGGAGTGTCGCGTGGATCGCCTCTGTAATTCTCCGTTTACGCTGCATCAGCTCTAGTTGATCCCAGTCTGATTGTAGAATGATTGATTGATATTCATTCACTTTGAAACGTGGTTCAGCTTTTTCTAGATTATTCATTAAATCTTGGATGAATGCTTCATTGTAAACAGCTTTCCTAAGTTCCATTCGCCATCCTCCTTTTTCACTCATTATAAGAGAATGTACGTTCCCCCGCAACTCCTTATGACGCTTTGATTCCATTGACAATCGCTCTAGCCGCTTTGTTCTGATAATCCTCTGTCTTTAGGAGACCCGCATCCTTTTCATTTGAGACAAAACCAGTTTCAACAAGTACCGAAGGCATACTGGTATATTTTAACACGAAGAAATCAGCCGAAAATACGCCCCGATTTTTATTATTAGTCGATTGTGCAAGTTCCTGTTGAATAGATGTCGCTACCTGCTTTCCTCTAGTACTTCCATGATAGTAAAACGTTTCAACCCCATTGGCCGCCGGATCTGAATACCCATTCGCGTGGATACTTACAAACAAGTCCGCAGCCCATTTGTTGGACTTTTGCACACGGTCTTCAAGAGATACAAAGATGTCGGAATCTCTCGACATCAATACTTCATAGTTCTCATCTATTAATAAATCTCTTACCTTACTCGCTACAGAAAGTGCAACAACCTTTTCATAGAGATCGTTGCCAATCGCACCTGGATCCTTCCCACCGTGACCTGCATCGATCACAATTCGTTGCACATGAAAGGGTTCAGTAGGTTTTGACTCAGGCTCTTTATCTTCGGAAGGCGCCACCTGTGGATCAGGCGTTCTCTCCATTTTCATCAAGTAGGCGGTGCTCACAAAACCCAGCTCCCCCTGATACGTAATTTGCCCCCACCCGTTCCCAACATCAATGTATTCCACTCGTTCACCAGGAGATAAGCTCCCAATAACAGTTGCCTCTTCACTTGGCTCAGATCGAACATTTAAGGAAACCTGTGTATCCACCTCACCCATCTCCGCTGCCTGAGCGCTCTCTCCCCATGTAGCCATAAACAACACTGACATAAAAATCACAACCAAAACCTTTCTCATCATGTAAACCCCTCTCCCTATCCGTTAACCTCATAATCTATTTCTCTAGCATTGACAGGTTGATAGAAATTAATCATGAGTTGGGTGAAAAAGTTATGGATGAGCGGGGGTCGGGGGTACCGTTTCACTTCGGCTTCTATCGTTTCACTTCAGCCCAGCTGGCTAACGCTCCATCCCCTCACACAACAAAAAACCCTCCACACAGGAGGGGCATTCAACTATTCTGCCGCCAAAACCGTTCGCAACGTCTCTACGTTTTTGTGCATTAAGGAGAAGTAGTCTTCGTCATTCGCGACATCTTCATCCGTTAATGCTTCGAGCGGGTAGATCGTCAGTGCTTCTGCACCGATTTCACTTTGTACGACTTCAGCTACAGCTGGAGTAATGTTCGGTTCAAATAAAACATAGTTCAGGCCAAGCTCTTCAGCGTGGTCAATTGTTTGAACAAGCTGACTTTGCGATGGTTCGTTTGTTGGTGAGATACCTGCAATCCCGATCTGATTCAATCCGTAACGCTCTTCCCAATATCCGTAGCCTGCGTGAGAAACGATAAATGTATCAAGCTCCGCCTTCTCAGCAACCTCTTTGAATTCACTGTCTAATTCTTCAAACTGGGAAACCAACTCATCATAGTTATTGTTAAAATAGTCTTCTTGCTCTGGTAACATCTCAACTAGCTGATCCTTAATGTTTTCAGCTAATTCTATCGACAGCACAGGATCTAACCATACGTGTGGATCGAATTCACCATGAGAGTGCCCATGATCATCATGCCCCTCATCATCGTGGTCATCAACCGAGATCGTCACTGGATTTGATTGAGCGAGAACCTCATCATTTTCATCTAAAAGCTTAGCCTGGATTTGTTGACCATCCTCTGCTGTGCCTTCATATTCCGCAGATTCATTCCCCTCAACTACTTCCCAGGCATCTTCTTCAGCTCCAAGCGTGTACCATTGCCACTTACCAAATTCAACTTCCTCAGAAGCTGTAGCTGTAAGATTTACGTGATCGCCTGAATGATAGTGATCAGAGACGCCTTCCATGTTCACTGTTTCGCCAGCTTCTCCTTCGTGATCATGGTCGTGATCATGGTCGTGGTCATGATCCTCTTCTTCATGTCCATGCTCCTCATCGCCATGCTCATGCCCCTCTTCTCCATGACCGTGATCGTGGTCATGGCTATCTGCAATCAACTCAACCCCGTCTGTTGCTTCTAACGTCACGACGTCTTCCCCATCCACCGCGCTGATAACCTTATCTGCAAAGGCCTCCATTCCAGCTCCACTATAGAAAAAAGCGTCGGCACTTGCTACCTTCACCATTTCTGTAGGTGTGGGTTCATAGGTATGAGCATCAGAACCAACGGGTACCATGTTGGTAACGTCTACGTAGTCGCCTCCGATTTTTTTCGTCCAGTCTTCTATTGGAAAAATGGTTGTATAAATATCTAGTGTTTCGCTCGTACCTTCTTCTGTGTCTCCTGATCCCTGCGAGCACGCATTTAAAAATAATAGTGCCGCTCCTGCTAGTGCTAAACTTTTTTTCATTGTCAGACTCCTTTTTCGTAATTGTTCCGATCTATGTACTGGAGTCAGTATATCGTAACGATTCTTATTTGTAAACGATTTTCTATCTTAAAAACAAATAAACGTGACGACTCTTAATGAGTTCGCCACGTACGTTCTTATTTATATTACAAATTGAGTGTATGACTTCCACTTTTTTTATTCATACTCCCTTCAGGAACAAACGCTAAAATGACTCCACCAATGATAAATAATAGAATGAGACTGAAAACCCCAGTTGTTGAGCTTCCTGTTGCTTGCGTGGTCACTGCTAGAAGTAACGGCCCCATCACGGCTGCGAATTTTCCAAAGATATTGTAGAAACCAAAAAATTCGTTAGCACGGTCCTTAGGAATAAGTTTGGCATAGTAGGAGCGGCTTAATGCTTGAATTCCTCCTTGAGAAGTTGCAACAAGCATCGCGAGTACCCAAAAATCAAACGCTGAATTCATGAACAAAGCATAGATACAGACAACAATATACACAACAATTCCTACATACAGCATCTTTTTTCCTGTGAACCGTTGGGCAAGTCTTCCGTACAATATCGCAAAAGGTGCAGCCACAACTTGAGTTAAAAACAGAATGAGCAATAGGCTTGTTGCATCAATTCCTAAATCCGTTCCGTAAGCAGTGGACATTTTAATAATGGTCCCTACCCCATCGATATAGAAGAAATAAGCGAGTAAAAATAACATGAGTGTTTTATATTGACGTATGCTTTTAATGGTTCGGCCAAGTCGCTTAAAGCTATTGATTACAGGCCTTGATTCACGTTTTATGAAATGGATTTGCTTTACATGTCGAAGCATCGGAATACTAAAGATCGCCCACCATACAGCTGTGATTAGAAATGAAATTTGACTGGCCGCGGTTACGGACAAAGGCAATATCTCCATCTGCGAGCATAAAATAATGACGATACATATTAAAAAAGGAATCGCGCTACCAATATAGCCCCATCCAAAACCACGTGCAGAGAGGTCATCCATTTTTTTCTCATCGGTCACATCCACTAAAAAGGCATCATAAAACACATTTGCTCCAGCAAATCCAATGGATGTGATTGTGTACAAAATTAACAGTGCTAACCAGCTATCAAACGGGACAACCGCTAGCATGGCCGTTGAAACGACACCGGCAATAAAGAAAAAAGCGAAGAACTTTTTCTTAAATCCATCGTAATCTGCAATGGTTCCAAGAATGGGACTAAGCATCGCGAGAATAAATGTTGCAATGGCAATGGTGTAGCCAAGATAAGCGGTTGAATTGACGCTCGAAATGCCTGCTGCCTCAGCACCAGCTTTAAAAAAGATCGGAAAGATAGCGGTTGTGATGACAACCGAATAAGCGGAACTAGCCCAGTCGTATAACATCCAGCTCCGCTCAACTTCACTGAATTTTTTCATGTGCAACACCCCCTTTTTTATTGTATAGCACTACCTAATTTAATAGGACAACCTTACAAATGTTTTACATAAATGAAATAAAAAAAAGAACCTTAAGCCATTCGCTTAGGATTCTTCTCTATGTAGAAACGGACATTTTCCTGTAAGAGGCTCTACATCATCTCCAATAAAAAACTGCTTCCACTCATTATGAGTAGGATCGCCAAAATGACTGATGTCAGGATGCGTCGGTAACTGGTCCCAGGCCTCTGTTCGCTCTCTCACTTTTTCACGGGACATAATACCACCTTTTTCTGTCCCTTCAAGCCCTTTAAAAATCTTACGTGGCTGGAAGCCTAAAACAAGGCTATCCCCCAAATTCCTTGTTCGTCTCTGCTTATAGGCTGGTGCGTTACCAAATGCAAAAATGGGTTCCCCCGCAAAGTGAAAGTCCCATAGATAATGTGCCGGATCCCGAGGACTTTCCTTTGGCCAAGGAATCGGATCTTCTTCGTGGAGGTATTGAAGGATTCTCCAGAAGTAATCTCGGTAGTATTCAATATCCTGCTCCCCTTTTTCTGGTTCGACAAAAACAAATAGTCCATGCCTAATGAAAGGTGGGTCCCTGAACAATTGAAGAAATTGATCAACCGCTTTTGGGAGGTTTGACCAATCGTCGTGCGAGAGGTAGGAATAACGAAGCTCCCCTTTGTTCTCGGCCTTCATTCCAAAATAACAAGGAAATGTTGCATCGGTCACAGTATCATGAAACGTCTGATATTCATTTAAAACCCATTCAGGAACAATCGATGGATTCGTCATATCCTCTTTAACTAATAAACTTCGATGGTCCAAGCTAGCTCACCCTTTATGGAAAAGTTTAAAAAGCAACGATGATTTATTCATACGCAGCTTTTGTCGTCATCATGCTACTTAGGCTCTTCCTTTATTTCAAGTGAATGAAACCAACACTTCTGATAATCAAGAAATCCAAAGTCGTCAAGTTCTACTCCATACGCATGTGGATGCGTGTAGGCTTCTTGTTTCGTCATGTAAAGAGGAATGACACGTATCGATTGTACTAAGTGATCATTAATTTTTATAAGGGCGTCTGTTGGATCCTGCTCTAGACAGGCTACTTGTGCAAGGTTCTCTAGTATCTCTGCTTGCTTCGGATCAAACAGGTTAATGAACCACGCATTGTGGCCTAAGAGAAATTGAATAAACGATATATGCAGGTCACTAGTGTTAACCATTGAAATAAGGATTAAATCGGCTTTGTCTCTTGTCCTTTTATGCACTAGTTCAAGAATCGGAACGATCACGACCTTCAGACGAAACCCATTTGTTCTTAATTCTCGTGTAAGCCAAGCTGCATCATTCACATTAAGGGAGTGTGCATTTGTATAAAGCGTCAGTGAAATTAGCTCAGTACTCTCTGATACATCTCGATACATCTGCGTTGCTTCCTCACCATATAAAGATTCACAACTACATAACCGATTCTCCCCAAGTTCGGTAATCATTTGGTTTTTATCAATGGCTGCCAGTAGTCGTTTTCTGTTGTTAAAGTTTTTCATATCGCCTTTTTTGTAGGTATTACAAATGAGTACTTTTCTTTCAAGATCCACTCTGTTGATCTTGGACCATTCTGTGACGTGTGTCTCACCCTCAGTTGGAACATACGGATAAAATTGGGCATCCTTCCTCCACTGTATCGAAGAAGGCATTGTCCATATTCGTATGATATCTAATAATGGACGCTCTCTAAAGTAGGTATCTACTGCGTGAAGTTCAATCAGCTCAGGTTGATGATCAAAGACTCTGAATGGTCCTGTACCAACGGAATTAGCATGTTGAGTATCATCTGATTTTTGTAAAATAACAGCTTGAGGAAGAGCAAGATAACGTAATAAATGAGGACAAGGCTTCTCGAATTCTAAAGCAATAGTATACCGGTCCAGTTCCCTAACAAAACGCAGACCCTCAACCATCCAATGATTAAAATCAATTAATCGTTTTAAAGTATAGGCTACATCCTCAGACGTAAGCTCCTGATCATCGTGATAGAATACTTGTTTCCTTAAATGAAAGACCCATGTATTAGCTTCAGCATTCACATCCCAGCTGTGTGCAAGATGTGGACAAACCTCTCCGCTAGAAGAATTGCGTCTTGTTAAGCCATCATATACCTGATGAATAAGATGCATCTCCATTTGCCTGATAGCTAGCATTGGATCCAACTGATGGATCTCTCTAAAGTACGGAAACTGCAACACATCTTTTCTCGTGTTTACATTCGTTTCCTGTTGAAATCCCAATTTACTATTGATCCAACCGTACAACTCATCTTTCCATTCTTCTGTAAGATTAAGCTCTTCTATTAATGAAAACATTTGTTTTAATTGTCTCTGATCAAACAATTCCTGAAGCTCTTCTAACTGAAGCTCTTGAATCGTTTTATGAAAAATGAGATAGGATTGCTTCGATCGACCAACTCCAGGTTTCCATTCAAGCCAACCTAAAGAACGTAATTTTTTCATAATAAAATTAACGTTCCTTCGCGAACAAAATAACACTTGTTCCAAATCAACTAAGGAAGTCGGTATTTGATGTGGCGTTTCTTGAATCTCAAAATGTTGAGTGAGTTGTTTATAGTGATCGAATGGTTTCAAATCCTTCCCTCCTAAAAGATGAAATGATTCAAGTTAAACCCTACGCTTTTTATGCACCTTTTACAATCTATACTTAAGTAAGGAGGTGCATATTTCTTGTTAAACAAGTCAGTCGCTATCATAGTTGGTGTGTTTGTAACAGTTCTATGGTCAAGCTCATACATTGTAAATGCATGGGCTTTCGAGGAAGGCATAGGGCCTTTAACACTTGCAGGGGCACGATATGTAGTAGCATCCATTGTATTAACGGTGGTCGTACGCTCCATTCGGTTATTCGATAACCGTGAGTATCCCATAAAGTCAACGTTGAGTTGGAGGATTGTTGTTTTACTCGGACTAACTGGTTATTTGTTCGCACAAGGTTTACAATACGCAGGTCAATTTTATATGACTCCTACTCAAACGTCTTTGTTTTTAAGCATTGGCAACACATCCGCGGTACTTTTAGTTGATTATGTGTATACAAGAGAAAGCAGAAGTCGTTCGTCCATTTATGCACTCCTCGTATTATCTGTCGGAGTGCTCACTTACTTTTATCCATGGGAACTTACACAGATCTCATTTATCGGGATAATCCTTGTCCTTTTTTCCTCTATAGGATATGCGCTTAATCTTACAATTAATCGAAGCCTACTGCGCCACAAAGCCACACGAACAGAAGACCTTATCATCTTCCCAATGCTAATTGGATCCGTGGGATTGTTAGGTGTCGGTCTTACAATGGAAGAGCTCCCTTCCCTTACACCAAAACTCGTGCTCCTCATTCTTTGGCTCGGCAGTGTAAATGGTGCTCTAGCCTTTTACCTTTGGACGTGGACTCAGAAACATCTCAAAGCATTTGAAAGTAGCTTGTTAAATAATTTAATGCTGATTGAAATCGCTCTATTGGATGTTTTGTTCCTACAACGGCAATTAATCTTAATGCAAGTAGTTGGTATCTTATTTGTTGCAGCCTCTATTGCTTACGTCCAGGTAAGTCCACTCCTTAAAAAAAGGCGAGAATCCACTTTATAAGTTGGAGACTCGCCTTGTTACTAGTGATTAAATAAAGATAAAAATAGAAATGATAAAACCAATGATCATTAACGGTATAAAGAGTATTAGTGCAACAACTATACCTGTTAACAGAGCCATCCACGCAGAGAATCCGTGTGCCTCTCCGATTGATTTAAGCGAAATAATGAAAGTCCAGATAAATGCAATCCCTTGTATGAAAATTAAAATAGGATGCATTCCATTAGCAATGTATTCTAGTGTAGACAGCTCTCTTGTTTCAATGATCAAATTAATACTATAGAAAAATTCTTCCCCTCGCATCGCGAAATCAATAAGACCAATAAAAACTGTTAACAAAGATGGAACCAAAGATCCTCTTACCATTGCTACTCGAAGATCAGAGGCATATCCACGCCCACCAAGCCACCGACCTACAACTGCGTTAATCCATGAACTAAAATAAAGCATTAAGAGTCCTAAAGCCGAACCTACAAATACAGTAACTAAGAAGACAACAAGCGGATTTATGCCCGCCCTACTTTGTTCATAAGTCGTAAACATCGTTAACATCCCAATAACAATGCTTAATAAAATTAAGGTTCTTTCCTGATCAGGTTTTTCTAATTCCTGTCTAATAACAGCCCTCGGCTTGAACCATATATGTAACCATGGATTTAATTTTTCTTGCATTCAAAGCTCCCCTTCCTTTTCAAACCATATATACCCTTTTTTCTCATCATAAACCTAACCAATACATAATAATAGATCTTTTGTTTAACCTATTAACAGGTGGTGATAGGTATGAAAGAAACAAAAAAAAATAGTAATCAAAAACCAATAATCGTCGACCCGGTTGGACTCGATCAGGATGAACAAGAAATGAACGGTGATTATGGTATGCCGGAGACGGACTACGAAGATCAGCTTCATGATAAAAAAGAGTAATTAAACGGCACACAGGCTTATGTCTGTGTGTTATTTATCTAAACAATAAACCAGTCTTACCATATCCCTGCACCAAATTCCATTCTCAACGATCTTTTCCGAATAATGCCGCACAAAAAAGTCATGGTCAAGTCGATCGATTCTGAAGCCACGTGTTTGATAAAAACGTAATGCATCCATACTTGAATTACCCGTACCAACTTCGACGAATCGAGCATTGAGTTGTTTCGCCTTCTCTATCGCTGTTTTTATTAACATTGAACCAATCCCTTTTCCTTGAAGGTTTTCTTTGACGGATATGTTCTTGATTTCGTACGTATCATTTTTTATCCGACAAAGAACCATCACTCCAATGACAACATCGTTTTCAATTGCTAAAAAACTTTTCCCCTTGTGAAGATATTCTTGTACGAGTTCTCTAGAAGGATCTGCTTCGAGTAACAAATCCCACGGCAATTCATCAGTAGCATGTAACTCCTTAATATACATACGCACCTCCAACATCTGGAATATTTACTCATTTTCAATTATACATGGATCATTAGAAAAAAACTCAGCAAATCCTATGATTTGCTGAGTCACATTTACTAACCTTAAATAGTAATGACAGTACCTAAAGGACCTGTAGCAAAACGGAAGAAAACCACATGCCCTGCACTTGCTGCCTCTGCTGGTGAGTTAATTAATGAAACTGGAAAAGCCGAACGGTTATTAATGGTAATGGTATCTCCTGCTACATAGTTCTGAACTCTGAATACGGATAGGTTTCCTCCAGAATCTGCGTTGGCTGTTGGTGCAACCGCTGCGGCAACTCCGTTTACCACAAGTGAGAAGACGGCATTGACCGGTGTTAATGCTGCAGTATTTAAAACAATTCCTATATAATACAGACCCGGTGTAATAACAGTGAAAGTTCCAGTTGCCGGTACAAATGTGATTCCTGCATAGGCACCTGGTGTTAAGCCTGTTAAGGCAGCCCCGGAAGCAATGGTTTGAGGTTGAACATTGCTATTAAAAAATGGCTGCGCTGCAATGCCTGTGGCTCCGGTTGGTCCTGTCGCTCCCGTCGGCCCGGTTGCTCCCGTGGCTCCCGTTGGCCCTGTTACCCCTGTCGCTCCGGTGGCTCCCGTTGCCCCGGTTGCTCCCGTTGCCCCGGTGGCTCCCGTTGCTCCCGTGGCTCCGGTGGCTCCCGTTGCCGCGGTTGCTCCCGTTGCTCCCGTGGCTCCTGTTGCTCCCGTTGCTCCCGTGGCTCCGGTGGCTCCCGTTGCCCCTGTCGCTCCTGTCGCTCCGGTTGCTCCCGTTGCTCCCGTTGCTCCCGTTGCTCCCGTGGCTCCCGTTGCTCCTGTTGGTCCCGTCGCTCCGGTTGCCCCTGTTGGTCCCGTTGCCCCTGTCGCTCCTGTTGCCCCGGTTGGTCCCGTGGCTCCTGTTGGTCCGATCGGCCCCGTTGCTCCGGTGGCTCCTGTTGCCCCGGTTGCTCCCGTGGCTCCCGTTGGACCCGTCGCTCCTGTTACTCCCGTGGCTCCTGTTGGTCCAGTCGCTCCTGTCGGCCCCGTTGCCCCGGTTGCTCCGGTTGCTCCCGTTGCTCCCGTTGCTCCTGTTGGTCCCGTCGCTCCGGTTGCCCCTGTTGGTCCCGTTGCCCCTGTCGCTCCTGTCGCTCCGGTGGCTCCGGTTGCTCCCGTTGCTCCCGTTGCTCCCGTTGCTCCGGTGGCTCCGGTTGCTCCGGTGGCTCCCGTCGCTCCGGTTGCTCCCGTTGGTCCTGTTGCTCCTGTTGCTCCTGTCGCTCCCGTTGCTCCAGTGGCTCCGGTCGGCCCCGTTGTCCCGGTTACTCCCGTCGCTCCAGTAGGTCCTGTTGCCCCTGTGGCTCCCGTCGGCCCCGGCGGACCACTCGCAACAAAACTAAATTCCGATGAAAGTAAAACGACGTCATCAATCACTATATCTGCCGCCCCAATTAACGCACTAACATTAATCGTAATGATTGCTGATGCAGTTTCGAGTGGCGCAGTTGAAGTTGTTTCATACACTGTTAACCATGTCGAATCAAAAGCATTAGGGATTCCATCAGATTGAACAATGACATTAAGTCCTGTTCCTATTAACACACCTGCAGCATTATAGTACTGCATCGTTACATTAACCTCTGGGGAAGGCAAATCACTCGTTTTTGCTAAAGACAAAAATAGTTCAAATCGGTCCCCAGCTAGTATCTCTACTTCTTGTGCTAAGTTAGACCCTGTCCCACTTGGTAATTGGAATGAGAAGAATCCAGTGTGACTGTACACTGAAGTGATAAACCCATTCACTGTTTCCCAAGGAGTTAAAATCCCTTCCTCAAATCCACTATTGGATAGTTTATTTAAGAGCATATAATCTCTCCTATCTACTGTTAACGAACTTACATATTAGTGTATTGAGTTCTACTATTTATGAACCTTCTTCTGCCTACTAGAGAAAGAATAAAAGTATTAAAAACCATATATACATCCCTTAAAGACTTTCTAAACAATAAAAATGCTAATGTATAGAAGAGCTTAGGTCATTACCTCACATCTAATCCCCACTTGACTTATAAGTTATAAAGGTTTTATAATTTCTGTAAATGTTAAGAAAATTGAAATGTATATCTTGATACCTGAAGACACCATCCTTTTCGGGTGGTGTCTTCTTTACTAATAGGGAGGGTATTAACATGGATTTCCACTGGTTTTTACCGACTGATGGGGACGGACATTACTTAGGAACAGATCATCTATCTCGCGAAGGAAACATCAGCTATTATACTCAGATCGTCCAGGCACTTGATCGTTTAGGCTACGAAGGTGTGCTTGTTCCCACAGGAAAAACGTGTGAGGACCCTTGGGTTGTCGCTTCTGCATTAACTCAAGTGACAGAACGTTTGAAATTTTTAATCGCTATTCGCCCTAGTATTATGTCTCCTACGGTGGCAGCTAGAATGGCTTCTGCTTTTCAACGCTTATCAAATGGCAGACTCCTATTAAACGTAGTTACTGGTGGGGACTCCAAGCAGTTAGCCGGAGACGGTGTGTACCTATCTAAGGATGAGCGATACGCGGCGACTGATGAATATTTAAGAGTGTTTAAAGACTTGATCAAAGGGGAAAAAGTTACATTTAATGGGAAACACATTCAGGTGACAGATGCTGAAGTCCTTTATCCACCTTCTGACCAGCCAATTCCCCTATACTTTGGAGGTTCATCAGCACCAGCACTTGATATTGCAGCCAAACATATTGATCAGTATCTAACATGGGGCGAGCCACCAAACATGGCCAAAGAAAAAATTGATCAAGTTAAAACACTCGCTACTGATCAAGGTAGAGAGCTTGGCTATGGAATGCGAATACATATTATTGTAAGAGAAACAGACGAGGAAGCATGGGATGCGGCAGAAAAGCTATTAACCTATGTTTCTGAAGAGCAAATTGCTAGTGCTAGAAAGGCATTCGGAGCAGCTGAGTCTGAAGGACAACGAAGAATGGCCAGCTTAACTTCTAGTAAAGACCTTGAGGTTAGTCCAAATTTATGGGCCGGAGTTGGTTTAGTTCGCGGTGGCGCTGGAACCGCTTTGGTTGGAAGTCCGCAAACGGTTGCGGCGAGACTGCGTGAGTACGAGGATCTTGGGATTACGTCTTTTATTATGTCCGGCTATCCTCATTTAGAAGAAGCATATCGTGTCGCTGAATTGTTATTCCCAATTCTTAAACCAAATGCGACTAAATCGAATCGTTCTGCCAATTTGTATGGAAAAGCGTATTCTTCTTAAAAAAAACCGAAAGTAGGAAAAAGAATGAAATCTGTACCGCGTATTTTTGGATTGCTTTCCTTAGTCGTATTAGCTAGTTGTGCTCCTGCCAATTCTGACCTATCAACCGGTTCCGAAGATTCAGCTGACTCAGATGTAACGATTAGTTTTATTCACTGGAGAGGCGAGGATAAAGAAGCCTTTGATTCTCTTATTGATGAATTTGAAGACGCGAATCCTGGTATTTCTGTTGACATGAACATTTACCCATCTGATCAATACCAGTCCCAGGCTCAAACATTAGTTCGAGATGGATCGACCGGTGATGTGTTTACCTCTTTCCCTGGTGCTCAATTTGATGCGTTAAACAAAATTGAAGCATTTGCTGACTTAAGCGGCGAACCATTTTTGGAACATTTCGAGGATTCATTAATAGAAGCTGGTCAAAAGGACGGTGTTCAGTACGCTCTTCCATACCAGCTTGTTTTTAATCAGCCCGTTTACAATGTTGATATTTTTGAAGAACTAGGTTTAGACATTCCTCGGGACTGGGATTCCTTTTTAGAGGTGTGCCAAACGCTTCTTGATAATGGATACATCCCTATTGCGTTTCCAGGTGCAGACATCGGCCCTGGTCAGCTTATGAACAGTATGGTTATGAATAACGCTCCGGAAGAAGACATTTTTGAGAAGCTTCAAGCTGGAGAGGTAAAAGCGACGGATGAGTGGTGGGTGAAGACGCTCAGTCAATTTAAGGAACTCGAAGATTTAGGCTATTTCCAAGAGGACTCTCTAGGGACACAGCATCCAGCTGCCATCTCTTTAGTTGCTCAAGAAAAAGCGGCTATGCTTGCAACTGGCTCCTATGCCATGGCTGGGTTACTAGAACAAAATGAGGACTTAAACTTACAGCTACTTGCACCAATCACGGTTGACGAGTCGGATACTACGTATGAAGGCATTCATACAACAACCTTTATGCTTGGAGTGAACAGTCAGTCTGAGCACCCAGAAGAAGCAAAGGCGTTCATTGAATTTTTATCAGAACAAGGACCGGCAAGTGAATACGCAAATGCTACTGGTCAACATTTAACAGTTAAAGAGTTAGATTATGAAACAGATGAACTACGTGATACAGCTGAATGGATGGACAAAAACACAAGATTCCAGCCACGCTTTCTCATTACAAATGCGGATGTGGAGCAGGCTTTAATTTCATCGATTCAAGATGTCATCGCTGGTACGGATCCAGAAGAGGCAGCTGCTTCTGCACAAGGGATTATCGATCAACACATTGACTAAATCAAATGCATAAGGAGTTACTATGAGAAATAAGATGCTGCTCTTCTTTATGCTGCCTAGTCTGCTTATCTATGGCGTATTCAGCTTCTGGCCGACGCTGAATACGTTTTTCTATTCTTTTACAGACTGGGATGGCTTAACAAGCGAATATTCATTTATCGGGTTTGATCACTATACTCGGTTGATTGGTTCAGATTCGATCTTCCACACAGCCATTACAAACAACATAAAGTTCATGCTGGTGGTTGTTATTTTTCAAACACTGTTTTCTTTAATTCTATCTTTATTTCTTATTAAGAATAGTCCAGTAAATGTTGGACTTCGCGCGTTGTTCTTTTTTCCAACGATCTTGTCCAGTGTGTCCGTTGCCTTCATTTGGGCCTATATGTATGACCCGTCTCTTGGTCTATTAAATCAACTCTTTGATTCCATTGGGCTCAGTACACTTAAACAAAACTGGATTGGCAATCAAAATATTGCGATTTACTCGATCTCAATCACACAGGTCTGGTTCCATACAGGTCAGATGATTGTACTGTTTGTAGCTGGACTTCACGCCATTCCTAAAGATCTATATGAAGTCGCTCGAATTGAAGGAGCGAGCCGGTGGCAATCGTTTCGTTTTGTCACATGGCCGTTGCTAGCACCTGCCACAACAATTGTCATTGCCTTTACAACCGTACAGACGTTTAAAGCCTTTGATTTGATCTATGCCATGACTCGTGGAGGCCCAAACTATTCAACAGAGATTCTAGCAACCTTTATTTACACGAGAGCATTTAGAAGTTATGAGTTTGGGTATGCTTCTGCAGCAGCCGTTCTTCTTATGGCCATCAGTGCTCTTATCGCGTTTTTGCAATTCAGACTACTACGAACAGAGCGTTCATAAGGGGGCATTGGAATGAAAGGAATACGCAGAATCGTTCTAAGCATTGCAGTGCTGATTATACTCATTCCGTTAGCAGGTCTTGTGCTCACAACCTTTAAGACCATGTCGGACATGTATGATGCACCTTTAGGGTTACCGGAGAGCTGGGCTTTAACAAACTACATAACCATTATCCAAGAAAATGGTCTCCACTATTACTTTGCTAATAGTGTCATCGTTACCTCTTTTTCAGTAACCCTTACGCTTTTGTTTGGTAGTCTCACTGCCTATGCACTCGTCCGACTAAGACCATTATGGTCAAGAATTGGATTTAGTTTCTTTTTACTTGGTATGTTTGTTCCCGCTCAAGTGAACATGATTCCATTATATGATCTCATGTACAACACGGGCTTAACTAATTCATTAATCGGCTTAATTGTGGTAAATATTGCTTCTACCATGCCGATTGCCGTACTGATCTTAACTGGTTTTATGCGCACTGTTCAAAAGGAACTATTTGAAGCTGCGGCCATTGATGGCGCCTCCCACTTCTTAACGTATGTAAGGGTCGCTCTTCCTTTGTCCAAGCCTTCACTTGCCGCAACAGGAACCTTTTTAATGGTTATGAGCTGGAATGATTTATTCTATCCACTTTTATTTGTAACCAGAAACGAGTACAAAACGCTTCCACTAGCTCTTCTTGATTTCCAAGGGGAATATGCGACGAATTATCCTTTATTGTTCTCAGGGGTTGTTCTATCCTCCCTACCGATCGTTATTATGTACTTCCTGTTCCAGCGGTACTTTATTGAAGGAATGGCCGCCGGTGGTGTGAAGGGATAAGTAAAAGGAGGGGTCTGGTAATGACAAAAGAACAGATGATTTGGAATGCTGCATTGTATGATCACAGTCACTCATTTGTTTCGTCTTATGGTGAAGATCTAGTGACTTTACTTAGCCCCCAAAAAGATGAGGACCTCTTGGATTTAGGTTGCGGTACTGGAGATTTATCAAATCAAATCCATCAATTGGGTGCGTATGTTGTTGGTGTCGATAAGTCTTCATCTATGATTGAAAAGGCACGTTCAAAGTACCCATCCCTTCCTTTCGATGTGCAGGATGTCACTCAGTTGGATCACAACCATCGTTATGATGCAGTCTTCTCAAATGCTACTCTTCACTGGGTACAGCAACCTGAGTTGGCTCTGCAGAATCTATTCAAAAGTCTTAAACCAGGCGGGAGATTTGTTGCGGAATTCGGAGGAAAGAGTAATGTTCGTCAAATCACTGATGAAATGATGAAACAGCTTCAATTAGTTGGCATATCCAATGTTGAAGAACGCTTTCCATGGTATTACCCAAGTGTAGCGGAATACACAACCTTGATGGAGTGAGTGGGTTTCAGAGTCACACTTGCCATGCATTTTGATCGACCAACTCCTTTAAATGGAGAAGAAGGACTTAGAAATTGGATCAGCATGTTTGGCGGGAGCTTTTTCGCAGGACTCTCTGCACAAGAGATAGAAGATGTTCTCTCTAAAACGGAAGAATCGCTCAGACCTACCCTTTACAAAGACGGGCAATGGATTGCCGATTACAAACGCATTCGAGTAGTTGGTATAAAAGAATAAACAAAAAAATCCACCTTAAAGCAAGGTGGATTTCTTAGTGTATTGCTTAATATTGAGAAGATTGTCCGCCATCAATGGCAATGACTTGTCCATTCACGAACTCTGCTTCGCCTGATAATAAGAAGGAAACAACGCGTGCCACTTCTTCTGGCTTACCGAAGCGTTTTTTCGGATTCACACTTACGAAGTCAGCCATTGCTTGCTCCCAGTTGTCTCCACCGATTTGTTTGAATGATCCTTCTACCATCGCTGTCAGTATTACACCTGGTGCGATCGCATTGACACTAATTCCGTATTGTCCGTAATCAATTGCAGCTGTTTTCGTTAAGCCTGAAACTGCGTGCTTACTTGCAACGTATGCTGCTTGATTAAGAACCGCACGGATTCCTCCAACAGATGCTACGTTTAAGATCGAACCATACCCTTGTTCTTTCATAATTGGTAACACGTGTTTCATACCGTAGAATACACCGTTTATATTAATATCTGTTACTTTATTAAATACTTCACTATCATACTCGGCTACAGGTGCCTGTTTCCCTTCAATCCCTGCATTATTGTAGAATGCATCAATCTTTCCGAAGGTTTTCACTGTACCATCTACGTAGTTCTTAACTGCCTCTTCATCTGCCACATCAGCTGTGATAAGAAGTACTTCAGTACCTGGTGTTTCTTCAAGAATCTGTGCTTTAGCTGCTTCTAGTGATTTTTGGTTTAAATCAACTAGTGATAACTTAGCGCCCTCTTTAGCTAATAGTAATGCCGCTGAAAGACCTAATCCAGATCCAGCTCCTGTGATAATAACCACTTTACCTTCATAACGAGTACTCATTTTTCGCTTCATCTTCTTTCTTTTTTTATTCACACTAATTATGACTTTATACCCAACCGAAATCAAGAATCTTGCTTAGGTTTTATTTATATCGGACTATTTATTCAGATTCTTTACCTTTTTCATTATCTACTTCTACAAAGTATCCTTTATAGCTCATTACATTTCCTAGCAGACCATTACTTATCTTTACTTCAATGGTGAAAGCCTGTACCTGATCATCGAATCCTTCTAAGACCTCTACATTCCCTTTAAGAATAGATGGAATAGGAATTTCTACCTTTCCTAAAACCAACTTCTGAGATCCAGACACTATGCTCAAGTTACCTTCTGGCGTCACTGTAAACAGGAGATCTGAATAAAATAAGGACGGCTCTCCCAAATAATCCTTTACAATCTTTCTTGTTGAGTCGATTGTCATGAATGCATGAAAATGCCTCGTTACGTTTTGAAAATGAAACGTGCGCTCCCACTTTACTTCCTCCATCCCATCAGGCTTTCTATACGCATTATTCTTAATTTCAAAAGGAATCTGTTTGCCACTCTCCGGAAAGATGAATTTCCACTTTGTTAAGAGCAATAGAAATGGGTACATCCAACGTCTTCCACCCTGAATGTCAGTCATTGTTCCTTTTCCTTGAAACATTCCATCCCTTTGAAACGAATATCTTTCCTGAAGTTTTGGATGCAGTTTTTCAAACGAATCACCTAAAAGCATCTGATAAATGGACATTTACTTTTCCCTCCTGCGTCGACACGTTCTCGCGGTGGGAAGATCTTTAGATAGATAAAAGCCGACCACTGACAAGGTCATTAATGCCACATTAAATGTAACTGGATTAAACGGATCACCTAAGGATTGAGGGGCAACAATTATGGCTGATAGCAAGAGTAAAGGGAAAATGAACATATGGATAAAGAATAAATGCCTTTTATGTTTGTAAAATAGCCACATGGCAGCTAAGAGTATTTCAAGAAAACCAACTATACTTACAGCGAAACCGGCTGAATTCCCGCTAATGCCTAATGCTTTCTCAATCATCATGACCTCATCTGGATGCTTAAGAAGTATCTTTGGAACAAGTCCATGGTAAAGCCAAATAAAGCTAAATAATAGAACCATACTCATGCTTAAAAAGAAACGTCTAAACTGCCATTTCGGTAATTCATGCTTCTCAATAGAGCGCTTTAACACATCAAAGCTTAATGCCGTGGCCCAGCCAATCAACGGGCGGAAGCACCATCGATCAATCACCCTACCTAGAAATCCATACCTTACATCGTAATCATATTGAGTAAGAAATGTAGTTGTGGAAGATTGCTGTTCATACTTCCAATATCCTCTTCCCTCGCGAATTAAAGAGATCTTCTAGTCCGTCCCAAAACGTAAGGATGAGGTTCTTGATCCATCCTTTTTCAGTTCTCCTACACTTTCTCCCCAACCAGCTATACGTAGTCCAAGTCCAATGTTTGTCTTGTACAAAAAGGACTGTGGCTCACCTTCTTTTTTTGGTAAGTAGGAAATGGAAGAAAACCGCAGATCCCATTGCTGATGACGCTCCGGCTCTTGAGTGGCCTGCCAGACTTCTTCTAGAGGAGCCTCGATTGGCAGTTCAACATAGATCGGTTTAGCCTTCATTTGGAGTGAACTCCTTTTTGGTTTCATTGTACGTGAAACGGATTGGTTATGAAAGGAAACATCATTTCATTGCAAGTAATCGAATTTGCTGAATCCGATCATCATGATCATACACAAATTCCAGCCTTGTCTTTCGTTCTCGATCTACGTAAAAAATCCATCTCTCCATACAAGGCTCAAAATCATTTGCGAAATTGCCGCCGTAGAGATCTTTTGCTTTCTGTAAGTCATCACCGACCGCTACACCCCGGCTCGTTTCTTCTCCTTCTTTATATACATGTAATTCACTTATTTCATGGTCCCCATCCGTCGTTATCCATGCTTCATTAAATTCCATGAGATAGGTATCCTCATCCACATGATCTCTAAGCTGATAGGTTCCAAGCCCTTCCACGTGTTTATCAGAAAAAGTGTCAAACAATTGTAGTCCTAATAGTGTCTCACCCTCTAAGTCGGTTGTTTCTACAAAGTAATCATTCGTTGCGTAAACATACCAGCCAACAGGGACAAGAATAACTAATAGAGTTGGTAGAGCACATAATAAAGCAATGACTTTGGAACGTCTCCAAAGGATGATTCCAAGTAGTAATGGAATTGTTATAATGAACAGAATCAAAGCTAGAAATCCAATCATTTAGTAAGCACTCCTTTATCTACATAGTAAAACTAGGTATATAATTAAAAAAAGGGGTCTAAATCGAATGTAAGACCCCCATACGTACAGCCAACTGACTCATTGGATAAAATGCAATGGTGGCAATAATACATGCAAACAAAAATGATGGATTCAATAAAGGCGAAAACCACGCACTAAAGGTTTCCGTAAATAAAACCGACATCATTAGAAGATAATTTGGAAGTAAAGCGACGAACACATATTGACGGTTTTCACGATATTTTTTGAATCCAAAGGAGTACCCGTGCTTGAAATACATTAAGCCTTGTAAGCAGCAATAAGCCAACAAGATGATCCATTTCCATTGCACTAACTGTTCCCAGAATACATTCGTTAGATCTGTGAAACCAGTTGTGTAAAAAAGCGTGAGCAATGCTCCTACTACGAAAAGAGAATAGTTAATTGAAACCATAGATTTTAAAAAATGTGTGCTTGAGGATGCTTGATTATATGAATTAGCCACCTCTTTGGGGCTACCGAATTCTACTATTACCATTTCCTCTGCATGAAGTGGCGATTTTCCTGCCAGCATAAGCTCGTGCTGCTTCGATTCCATCACTGCCTTGCACTCAAGAATAATGTCTTCCCTATTTGGATGCCTATGAAGCTCCAATCGTAAGTCGTTAAGATAAGACTCGATGCTCATAATGGCTTCTCCAAAAATCGATTAACCATTTTCACAAAGGAATTCCATTCTTTTGTCTTTGAGGATAAAACAGACCTTCCCTCATCAGTAATCGCGTAATATTTGCGCGCAGGTCCCTTGTCTTGTTCCTTCCAGTAGGACTTAATACACGCCTTTTCTTCAAGCTTATGCAACGCAGGATAGAGCGTTCCTTCCTTTACATCAAGCGTCTCTTCACTTTGTTTTTTCATTTCTTTCACAAGCTGATATCCATACATATCTTCATGTTCTAAAAGCTGAAGAACAAGCAAAGACGTACTTCCTTTTAGCAATTCACGATTAAACATGTAATCACCTACCTAGAATTAATGGGTATATTAAGTGTAAACAATTGGAAAGCACAAAGCAAGCAAAATAAAAAAACATCCGGCTTCACGCCAGGATGTTCATTTCTTTCTCGATGCAATGACAACACCTACTACAATCGCTATGATCAAAACAAAGCCAAGTAAGCCACCAAGCAAAATCATCGTGTTTAACATAATAGACATAGTCCCTCTCCTTAGTGAGCTGTCTGACGAGTACGAATTTTGTTAGAAATGAAGTACGCCCCAATTGCAGCTGCTAATGAAAACCATAACGGAAGGCCCACCATTCCAAATTCAACAGTAGACGCTCCCCCTGATATCGTATGCGAAGGCGTGTCCATCCATGTCAAAGCCAATCCTGACACGATCTGAAAAACAACAAATAAAGTGCAGAAGCTCAGTACAAATACAATTAGTTTTTTCATAACGATCCCTCCTAAGCCCATTTACGAGATTGGATAAAAAAGGTTTCAAGAATGTATAATCTCATCCTACAACTCTGTCTGTCCTATTAGCTTTGATTGAATGATATACCGGTCAGGAGCACTCCCTAAAAATTCAAATGGATAACAAGTTGTAAGTGTCAACGTAGCCTCGTCCTTATCGACAATGACCGTCCGATCATCTTCATCCGTAATCCAAATCTCTGCAATTTCATATTCATACCGTTGTCCTTCGTATTCCAGGTACAGTACATCGCCCTCGTTAAGTGTTCCTAATTCGGAAAACACCGTATCGCGATGTCCACTTAATACCGTATGGCGTTTCTCATCGGGCGTCGTTGTCCATTGACTAACGTACATCCCAACTCCTTGTTTCAAAGTCGCATCATCTGCGCCCCAATACGTTTTATAAGACTTCTCAATTTTCGGGATGATCAGCCGTGACATTTCAGATCCCACATCAAATAACTCAATTTCATCACTCATGATAGGATCTGCCTGTGGCTCTTCTTCCGTTTCTATTACATCCTTTTCCTCAGAATCAGAAGTTACCTTTTTTGCCTCTTCTATCTGCTTTAATTCTTCCTGACTGACTGGTTCTGCTGCCTGTGTTCCATTTATCCATTGGAAACCAAAGTATCCTGTCATCGTTAACCCAATAATAATTAATGCACTGTACACAATTCTCAAGCGCTTCACCTCTACCCTTATCAATCGTTCTTGCAGGTACTTATATTTAGTATAGAGGCTTTTCCTACTTTTCTAAAGGATGAATTCCATTTATCTCTAAGTGCTTCATTTAGGGTTCAAATGATACAGGATAGTCCTCTTAAATGAATGATGTTGACTCTAGCATGAGTAACCCCTACGCTTTGGATAAAGTAAGCGCTTTATTAAAAAGGAGTTGATTGTTTGATCCAAGTTGCTGTTATTGGAACAGGTGCCATTAGCCCTGCTCATATTAAAGCCTATCAAGCGTTCCCTGACCTTTGTACCATTACTGCACTAAGTGACCTGGACCTACCTAAAGCACAAGAAAAGATAGAAGAGTACGGACTAATTGATTCCACTGTAAAAGATGTTGAAGCCATTTGTCTCGACCCTGAGATTAACCTTGTGTCGATCTGTACTCCCCCCTCCACTCATGCCCCTCTCGCTGTCAGATTAATGGAATCGGGGAAACATGTATTGATTGAAAAACCAATGGCTTCATCACTAGAAGAGTGTGATCGAATTCTGAGTGCATCAAAAAAATACAACCGAATCGTTTCTGTCATTGCTCAAAACCGTTTCCTCACACCCATGATGAAGGTCAAACAACTGTTAGCAGAAAAGAAAATTGGAAAAGTCCTTCACACTCAAGTAGATTCCTATTGGTGGCGCGGTCATTGCTATTATGACCTTTGGTGGCGTGGAACGTGGGCAAACGAAGGCGGAGGCTGTACGTTAAACCATGCAGTTCATCATATCGACCTTTTGCAATGGATGAATGGAATGCCCAAGGAAGTGACAGCCATCATGAGTAATACAGCCCATGATAACGCAGAAATCGAAGACCTCTCCGTGGCTCTGCTTACATACGAAGATGGTTCGATTGCACAAGTAACAAGCTCAGTTGTTCATCATGGAGAGGAGCAGCAGCTTGTGTTCCAAGGCGAGAAAGCTCGCATCTCCGTGCCTTGGCGTATCCACGCCTCCACTTCCGCGTCCAATGGTTTTCCGGTGAAAGATTTAAATACTGAACAAGAAATTACCACGTATTTCGATCAGCTACCAGAGCTAAAACACACTGCACATGTTGGACAGATTCATAACATGCTTACCGCGATTAAAGAGGAGGCTCCGGTATTAGTCGATGGTGATCAAGGAAGAAACACACTTGAACTAATTACTGCAATCTATAAGTCTGCCAGTGAGAAAAGGACTGTTACACTTCCCATTCAGCCAAGTGACTCTTTTTATACAAAAGAAAGTATCTTAGAAAATACAACCTATTTCTATGAAAAAACAAATACTGTCGACCGTTTTGATACAGAAGAAATTACAACAGGGCGGGAGTATGACGAAAATAAAGGGTAGGATCTGTGTGGTGTGGTTTGGTATGATGAAATAAATTCCAGTTAAAGGAGAATAAATTATGCCAAGCCCTACTCAACAGATCGCCAACTCTTTTGTCAATCAATTCTTTCCATCCTCTCAATTCGCTATACTAGCTGGCAGTGCTTCAAGAGGAGAGGAAACACCTACATCAGATGTAGATCTAGTCATATTTGATGAAAATCTTCTTCCTTACAGAGAGAGCTTTGCATATCAGGGAAAGCGCATCGAAGCCTTTATCCATAATCAAGATTCATATGTAGCAGAGTTTGATCGAGAGAAAGAGATTGGTCGCCCCATTTTAGGGAACATGATAAAAGAAGGTATTTTACTAAAAGAACATGAATCTTATTTTTCTATTTTAGAGGCAGCAAAAAAACATGTCTCAGCTGGCCCGATCCCACTAAACAAAGCGTACATTCAGGCCTCGAGATATTTTATAGGGGACCTGGTCGATGATTTTTGTGATGCGAAACATAAACAAGAAGCTCTTATCACATTGAATCAACTATCACTTGAATTACCCGATTTTATCTTGCGGTTAAACAGTCAATGGTCAGGTAGAGGCAAAGGTTTAACAAGAGCCTTATATGAGTATAACAAAGAGCTAGCTGATGCGTTTTTCAGTGCATTAGAAGCCTTTTATCATGACGAAAACAAAGAACCATTTTTTCAATTTGCCACCGAAATCTATAAACCTCTTGGCGGATTTCTATTTGAGGGCTTCTCAATGGGTAAAAATTCATAATATAAATAACTTATTGACAACCACTACGTATAAAACGTATAGTAAGTCTATTAACTGAATAATGTAATTATTTCTTATCCAGAGAGGTGGAGGGAATGGCCCTTTGAAACCTCGGCAACAGACTTAACTCAAGAACTGTGCCAATTCCTGTAGTTGCGATACTACAAAGATAAGAAGAGCAGTCGATTAATAGATACTCGAACCCCTCTTCTTATATCCGAAGAGGGGTTTTTTAGTAGAAAAAATAGAGAGAATTGGAGAGAGACAACCATGACAAACGCACCGTTCAAAGCAGATCACGTAGGAAGCTTATTACGCCCAGAAAGCATTCACAAAGCGAGAAAAGACTTTAAAGATGGTACCATCACAGCACAGGAACTATACGACATTGAAACAACTGAAATTAAGAGAGTAGTTGATAAACAAATAGAAGTGGGTCTTGAAGCCGTTACAGATGGAGAATTCAGACGCAGATTCTGGCACACCGATTTCCTAGAACACTTAACAGGTGTAGAGGGCTATGTTCCAGAACATGGGTATAAGTTTAAAGGAGAAGAAACGGAAGCGTACGATGTCCGTGCAACAGGGAAGATTTCGTTTAATCAAGATCATCCACATGTTAAAGAATTTATTGAGTTTAAAGAAATTGTTGGCGAACGCGCTGTAGCAAAGCAGACCATTCCAAGTCCAAATCAATTATTTAATGCAGGAATTCGTAACGTGGAGATCTATCCAAACCTTGATGATTTCACGAATGATGTTATTCAAACATACCGTGACGCGGTTCAAGCCTTTTATGATGCGGGCTGCCGTTACCTACAGCTAGATGATGTGTACATTGCTGGCTTAAACTCAGAGCACATTCCGTTTAATGACAGTGGTTTAAATCGCCAGGAGCTGATCGATCTAGCATTACACGTCATTAACAGCGTCTTAGAAGACAAGCCTGAAGATTTAGTGATCACAACACATCTGTGCCGTGGAAACTATCGTTCAAACTGGGCATTCGAAGGCAGCTACGCGAAGATTGCTCCAACCTTATTCGCGAAAGAAAAAGTAGACGGCTTCTTTTTAGAATATGATGATGATCGCTCAGGTGATTTTGAGCCATTAGACCACATTCCAAATGGCGGCCCACAAGTAGTGCTTGGCTTATTCACATCAAAGCATGGCCAGCTCGAAGACAAAGAAACGATCAAGGCACGCTTAGAAGAAGCTACACAATTTGTATCTGCTGATCAGATCTGCCTAAGCCCACAATGCGGTTTCGCTTCCACTCACCACGGAAACATTTTGACAGAAGAAGAGCAGTGGGAAAAATTAAAATATGTTGTAGACCTTTCTAAAGAGCTTTTAGGCTAGGAAGGCATTGAAGACACCTACCTTTTGTGGAGTTAGGTGTCTTCTTTTCTTGGAGGTGGTTTTGCCCAATCAAAGAACCACATGAATCCAACTACGACAAGTGAGTAAACGAGTGTCTTGCTGAGGATTTGATTAAGGTCGAAGCTTTCCCCACTCCACAATGGTCTGATCAAATTGTACGTTCCATAAATAAAAAATAGGATTAGGAACATTCTTAAATTACGGTTTTTGAGGAGTTTCACAGGTAGCACCACCTCCTTTATATGGAAATTAGGTTATATCGAATTTAACATACTGGAAATGAATTATAAACCTTTAAGTTCCTGGTTGAGCGGGGAAAGGTCTTGCTAATCTGTGGAGAGGGCTTGGTAATGATTTGCGGGGTCTTGCTAATGAGGGTTGGATCTTGGTAAGAAGTCTTCTTTCCTTGGTATCAGATCCCTGTTCTTGGTGGACCCCCTCTCTCCTCTTGATAAAATGGAAAAAGCTCTTGCTAACGAATCTGCGATCTTAATTAAACGTTTGTTTAGCTTGGTTTAGAGCCTGTTGTTCTTGGTAAAATGTCTCCGCAACCGAAAAAACGTCGGACCCTTTTGAGTTCGACGTTTCTTTGTTGATTCTGCTGTCTCTTTGTTAATTCCAGCTTCTATTCGTTGATTCAGCGGTCTCTTCATTGATTTCAGCTTCTCTATATTGATTCCGCTCTCTCTTTATAAATTCCGCAATACCTCTTCGTTGATTCCAGCAATCTCCCACTTCATTCCTTCACTCTCAACAGCCTTAATCCATTCGCTGTCACCAAAAGTGTCGCTCCAACATCAGCAAGGATCGCAATCCAAAGTGTGAGCCAGCCGGGCACAACGAGCATGAGCGCGAGTAACTTAATTCCAAGTGAGAAGGTAATGTTCTGCTTGATGATAGTGAGTGCGCGGCGGCTGAGCTTAACGGTATAAGGTAATTTTTTTAAGTCGTCGCCCATCAGTGCAATGTCTGCTGTTTCAAGCGCTGTGTCTGTTCCAGCACCGCCCATCGCAATCCCAACTGTTGATGCGGCGAGTGCCGGAGCATCGTTTACTCCATCACCGATCATTGCTACTTTTCCAAATTCTGCTTGAAGCTGCTTCACTTGGGTGAGCTTATCTTCAGGCATCAATTCAGCGCGTACGTGGGTGATTCCAATATCGTTTGCAATGGCATGAGCGGTTCCTTTATTATCTCCTGTCAGCATGATGGTTCTGTGGATTCCGTTTTCATGAAGTGCAGAGATCACACTGCGACTTGACTCTCGAACTTCGTCTGCTACGGCAATAAGTGCAAGGATCGTCTCTTCTGTCCCGACGACCATAACTGTTTTACCTTGCTCTTGTAATGGTTGAATTCGCTCCAAATGATCATCAATTCGGTCAGCAAATAAAGCGGGACTTCCTACATAATACGTAACTCCATTGACCAATCCTTTTAAGCCTTTACCCGTAATCGACGTAAAGTCAGTTACATTTAGATTCCGGTCAAGAACCTGTTCTTCCTCTGCTTTTCGAACAATGGCAGATGCGAGCGGATGCTGTGAATTTGATTCAAGCGCCGCCACGATAGCAAGAAGCTCACTCAGGTTCACATCACTTACTTCAATATAATCTGTGACAACAGGTACACCTTTTGTTAATGTGCCTGTTTTATCAAAGGCAATGGCTTTAAGCGCACCTATTTCTTCTAAATACACGCCACCTTTGATTAGGACGCCGTGCTTTGCTGCGTTCCCAATCGCAGTTACGATCGCAACGGGTGTCGAGATCACAAGAGCACATGGACACCCAACGACTAGGACGGCAAGACCTTGATAGATCCACGTCTGCCATTCTCCACCCATAAAAAGTGGTGGCAGAATAGCCACTAGGAATGCCACAAGAATAATGGCCGGTGTGTAGTATTTCGCAAATGTATCGACAAATGCTTGAGATGGTGCCCGCTCTGCCTGCGCATCTTCCACGAGCTGAATGACTTTAGAAAGGGTTGTGTCTTTTACCTGTTTCGTTACACGAACCTCAAGCAATCCTTCTTCGTTTAAGGTGCCTGCGAACACTTCATCCTCTACGTGCTTTTCAACAGGAATCGATTCTCCCGTAATGGCTGATTGGTTAACAGATGAATGACCTGATACGACCACTCCATCCATCGCAAGCTTTTGCCCAGGCTTTACAATCATGACATCGCCGATTTGTATGTCCTCTACGTTAACCTTCATCTCTTGACCATTTCGTTTGATCAGCGCTTCTTTTGGTGCAATATCCATTAATGAGCGAATAGATTGTCTGGCCCGGTCCATTGAAAAGCGCTCAAGTGCTTCGCTAATCGCAAATAAAATGACAACAATAGCTCCTTCTGTCCATTCGCCAATGATCGCGGCACCTATAACGGCAATGGTCATCAATGTTCGCATATCAAACTGAAGGCGCGTTAAGTTGAGTAAACCTTGCTTAAACAGCGTATATCCTCCGATCACCATCGAAGTGGCAAATGCAAGGACTGTTACCAGATTGTCTTCTCCATTTACTCCGTAAGATAAAAAGCCAAACATCAGAAACAAAAGTGAACCAATCACAGTCATGTGCTTCTGGATAAAGGAAGTAGGCTCTTGTTCCTCACTCGAACTAGGTGCTGTCCGTTCATGCTCAGGTCGAACCTTCAGCTTTTCAAAAGCCCCAGCCCGCTCAAGCTCTGCCACATTAGTTGAACCATAAACGGTAATCTTGGAGGCGCCGAAGTTAACCTTCGCATCCGCTACCCCATCAAGCTTCTTCACATTTTTCTCAAAGGTTCCGGCACATCCTGCACACGAGAACCCCTCTACCCGGTACACATTTGATTCTGTATGCTCACTCATCATTACACCTCCTGACTATGTTGAACAGCCATCATCACTAACTGACGAACATGCTCATCATCTAACGAGTAATAGACCATTTTTCCTTCCTTACGACTTTTGGCAATGCGTAAATTTCTTAAATGTCTTAAATGGTGTGAAGTAGATGCCGTGGTCATCCCGATTATATTGGCCACATCGCATACACAAAGCTCTTCTTCCTGAAGCAGCGCAAAGGCTATTTTAAGACGGGTAACATCCGATAATGCTTTAAATACATCAGCCACGGGCACAAAATCTACGTTTTGAACTAAACCTGTTACTCGTTGAACCTTTTCCTCTTCAAAGCAAACCACATCGCATGTATCTTGATTGTCTTTAACAGATGTCATTACTTACACCTCATTCAAATATTTATTTGATTATTATATTATTCTCATCTTAAGTAAATGTCAATCAATTAAACAAACGAACGTTTGAATGTTTCAAAAAAAAGAGCATTCACTTTTTTTGTGAAAGCTCCTTACGAATTATTTGCTACTTGGAAAGAGAGTATACGACCATGAATACAAAAAGTCAGCGACAAATACGATGCCCCAGATCGTCCCGACTGCAAACATCGCTTCGTTTTGGTACGGAGAATTCTCGTAGTTTTGATCTTCAAGCCATGATAAATCTGTGGCATAACCGATCATTTCGTCTAGCCCACTAGTCCCCCACGACCATAGCAAGAACTGCCCTGCAAAAAAGGCAATGAGGTGGATAGTAGAGGATATTCGATATTTCTTCGCTTTATATTTCGGGTCTTTTGACCGTTCAATTCTTTTGTAATCCTTGTCTGTCAATAACTCGACTCCACGAAGCTTGCCAATCTTGATTCTCATCCACCGATCCAAACGAATAAAGTCAAAAATGCCAAAGGTACAGGCATATAGAACAAACAACGTGATGATGATGAGAAAAGTTGAGATCTCCCCCGTCTGTTGGTAGACGTAGATTCCAAGCAAAGCTTCAAAAAGTAGAAGCAAGAGAAATGACCCAATAAATATATAACTGGTTCTACCCTGTATAAACCAATACCGAGTGACCCCAAACAAAAGCAAGGCAACAACGGATAACACTTCAGCAGCAATAAACAGTTCCCAGTAGTATTGTAATAGAAAGTTCATTTATTTAAACCACTGCGTCACTTTTCCCTGTCCGTTCTCCGTCTCCACCTTCGCATACGCACCATTTATGAGCGTAAGTTGTGGAGGCACGTGTCCACAGTCGATGTCATAAATGACAGGTACACCAAGTTCTTCGGCAAGATCCTGATACACATCCTCCGCTGTATACCCTTCTACCGGTGTATTGGCCGCGCTTCTTCCGAATAAGATACCTGAACACTCTTCAAACCAACCAGCCAACTTCATTTGAATGAGTGACCTCTTTAAATCAGTTGTTGTCATCTCACAATTTTCAAAAAACCATAAAATAGGTTCTTCCTCAATGAATCGTCTTCTAAATGTCGCAACATCCCCGTATGGCGTACCAGTAAGGTGATGGATCACATCAACGCATCCTCCAAGCAACCGGCCTTCGATCTCAACTCGCTCACCTGTTGTCGTTTTCCACTCCGTTTTTTCAGTTAAATGGAATACATGTGGGCTTGGGTTTTCAAAATCCCATTCCTTCTGATAGTTATCAGATGAATATTGAACAACTTCTCCACCCGATTCAGTAGAAAGGACCTTCTCCCACATCGCCGTTGTCGGGTCACACGCTTCTCCTCTAAGATCAACAAGATTTGTTCCATGTGCTGTTGCAATACCCGTTTGAAGTGTAACTGTAAGTAACAGCAAACTAACATCTGAGTAGCCTAGAATCCATTTCGTTTTCATCGATTCAAAGTCAAGATGCTCAAGAATTTCAATAAGAAGCTCTCCACCCCAAGGAGGAATGATGACTTCTACCTCATCATTTGTCATCATCTGATTTAATTCCTCAGCACGTGCTTGCGCAGGAGCAGCCTTTGCCTTGTGCTGCGTCCATGTTGTTTCACCAACTTGAAAAGAATACCCTTTCTCCTCAAGGCGTCTTACTGCTTCTTTTACAATATGATGCAGCTCAGGATCAACACCTGAGGAAGGAGCTGTCACCCCAATTGTTATCGCCTTTTTCATATGTGGGTATGTAATCATGTGATCTATCCTCTCATTTTTTTTCTTTTAAAACTTCACTTGAATTTAACAACTGCTTTTTATACTAGATTAGACTTAGACTCAGGAGGAACGCGATGGCTTCTAACAAGAAGAGAAAACAAACGAGTGCTTCAATTTATCAGGTTGTTTGGAAATGGCATTTTTACGCTGGAATTATTACCGCACCATTTTTATTTATTTTAGCATTTAGTGGAAGTATTTACTTGTTCAAACCACAAATTGAGTCCTTTTTATACCAAGATTTTTTTGTTGTTGATCACATAGCGGAAACCAGTAGTACCTTTTCTACTCAAAGAGATGTAGTGAGAGATACATATCCTAATGCGTCAATCACGTCCTTTGTTGTAAAAGATGATCCGAACTCTACCACCGAATTTTTTATGACTGAGAATGGAGAATCTACATCAGTATTTGTTAACCCTTATACTTCTTCCATTCAGGGGACATTAAAAGCAGACGATCGGCTCATGAATATTTTTAAGAAGATACATAGCGAGCTTTGGATTGCAGGTACAGTGGGAAATCGAATCGTTGAACTTGTAGCTTGTTGGGCTATTATCCTGCTGATTACAGGTCTATACATCTGGTGGCCTCGAAACCGTGCATCCATTTGGGGGACTTTTCTTCCGAGGTTACATAAAAAAGGACACCTCTTCTGGCGTGACCTCCATGCTGTGCCTGCTTTTTGGTTATCCATCTTTATCCTAATATTAATTGCTACAGGGTTGCCTTGGTCAGGCATCGTAGGATCTCAAATTCAGAAGATTTCAGGTGCACCTGCTTATTCTTATGATTGGCAGGAACGCCCTGAGTCAGTTACTCTTTCAAAGGATGGCGCCGATGGAATACCGTGGGCAAATGAGAATCTAGTGATGCCTCAATCAATGGCTAAAAGTGAATATCTTCCTCTATCAGTAGATGACGTTACACATATTGCTAACTTGGAAAACATGGCATATCCATATACATTATCTTTACCCGATGGTCCAATGGGCGTTTATACCATCTCACATGAAACAAACCGTCTTGATCTTTCTACGAAACATATTGATCAATACAGTGGAACTGTTCTTATAGGTAGAAGCTTTCAAGATTTTGATTTCTTCCCTAAGCTAGTCTCTGCCGGTATAGCACTGCATGAGGGACGATTATTCGGATGGCCAAATCAGTTGCTTGGTTTAATGACTTGTTTAGGGTTAATGGGTATTGTTGCTAGCTCCTTTGTTTTATGGAAGAAACGAAAACCAAACGGGAAACTAGGCGCACCTCCTGGATCTAAAGATAAAAAGGTGACAAAAGCTGTCTTCTTTATTATGCTTGGGTTTGGAATCCTTTTGCCCTTAGTCGGTATCTCCATTATTACTGTCTACGCACTAGATCGACTAATTTTCTCTAATCGAGCTTTATTTACTGTAAAGAAACCGAATAATAGAATTGAAAATTAATAAGAGTTCGCATAAATTATCACTGGAAATAGAAAAATGAACAAACTAGCCAACACTTAATCATTAATTCTATGACATAAGGATGAATTCATATGAAACGAAAAATATTAGGTATTTTATTCCTATCGACCTTTCTTTTAAGCGCTTGCAATACAAATGATCCAGATTTAGAATCCATTATTCCTGATATCATTGAAGTTCAAATTGACTTAGAAGAATCCAAGCCACCAAATGAGAAGATAAAAATCCCAGTAAATGTGACTCAAGGTGATGAACCTGTTGATGATGCTCGAGATGTAGTGATTGAAATTTGGAAGGACCAAGACCGCGAGAACGGGTTTTTAGAAGAAGCCAAGCATCAATCTGAGGGGTTGTATCAAATTGATTATACATTTGAGGAAGACGGTATATACCTCGTCCAAGCACACGTAACAGCTCGTGATATGCATTCTATGCCGACAAAGCCTATTTTTATCGGTGATGTTTCAGAAGACGAGATCAATGCCTTTAATGAATCCGGCGGTGCCGCATCTGAACAGCAGGGTGAGAGTAAGCATCATTGATTTTGGGCTGGGCCTTCCTCGTATGCCTGAGTGGAAGGCCCGGTTCTTGGTAAATGGGTTACCAAGAAAGCTTTGTGGTGCGGTATTCAATTCCTAAATGATTAAACCACTTATTTAGACCTCTATACTTTCTCATTTTTAAAAAATCTCACTTATAGCAAAAAAATCAAGGCACAGACTACTATCCTGTCTGTGCCTTACCCTGTCATCCATTCAAGAGCATGCGCTCTATTTTTTTGCCATAACATACACTCTATCTTCTTTCTCTGGTTCCGTGATCTCTTTCTCTAAATCTTCCATCGAATGGAACGACACATTACTCCAACCACATTTGAATAAAAGATCTGCGACATCATTCATGGCAAATACGGTATTTGTAATGGTTTCGTCATATCTAACGTAAAGATCTTCTTTTTTTGTGGGCAGATAGCCATAATAACGCGTCGATCCTTTGCGTTCTACAAAATCGAAATGATTTTTTGTAATATGCATTTGTCCTTTATATTCTTGAATTGTAGAACCACTTGCTTTGGATAATCCATGATACGTATTTAAATCAAAGATAAAAATTCCACCTTCTTGAGTAAACCTATACACATTCTTAAAACACTTGTTTAATTGTTCTCGATTATTCAAATGGTTTAGTGCATCGAATGTAGAGATGACAATTGGATACGTTTGATCTAAGTTCATAGAGGTAACGTCCATTTGCTCAAATATCGCATCTCCTGAATCGATATAAGCTTGGTTAATTTTTCTTGCATAATGCAGCATATCATTCGATAAATCTATCCCATGTACCTTAAACCCTCTTGAAAGGAAATAATGACCGAGTTTTCCAGTCCCACAACAAACATCTAGAATCTCTTTACTTTCTCTTCCTTTAAGAGCATCGTATAATAATTTAGCTGCAGTTTCAGAAAAATAGTTAAGATTCTGGTTATAATATGCTGCAAAAGCCATCCCGTACATAATATCCTCCTCCCTACATTATGATCTAGTCGATTCTTCTCTACCCCAATACTTATTTACAAGTGGAAATAGAACTGCCCAAATAACAAACGTTCCTATTGCCGAATTCACTACATCCATCCATTCAAGGTAACCTCTAAAAATGAAGCTAAATAGACCAGTTACTGCAGCAACAAATATAGTAGCGATCAGTGCGTTACGAATGACTTTCCCCATAAGAAACACTCCTTTTGTTAGGTTATGCTACTTTTTTACGGTTTGAAACAAAGGTTCCAACTGCAAGAAAAACAACTGTTACAATCATGACAATTCCTAGTTCCTGATAATAATCAAAAACATTCTCATTCTCTGTCCAAACTCCACGCATGGCAAGTAATGCGTAATAGACCGGATTTAAATACTCAACCATCGTCTTGAGCACATCTGGAAAGATTTCGGGAGGAAACGTTAAACCTCCTAAGAACATTTGATAATTAAAGGCGATCAAAGCGATAGACTGATAGGTTGTGCTTTTCTTGATGAATGAAAAGATTAATACAGCAATCGAATATTGATAAAGATTGATCACCGCTAGCACGATAATTACATTATGCAGATTATCATAAGCGATTGGCACATCCGTTGTTAGTACTGCTACACCAATCAGGATCAATATAGCGAAAAGCTGAAAGATAAGTGTTGATAAAAACAAACCGAATGAAATCGAGAATCGATTGAGACCTAACAATCGATATTTCACCAAATTTCCTTGTTCTTCATAAAGAGAGTAATACTGGCCATAAATAACAACGACTGCATTTATAATGATGATTGGGATAAAAGCTGGAATTAAATAATCAACTAACGTATTATCTGAACCAGCTATATCAAAATCCGAGAACACATTACTAAAAATAATGAACATGAGTACAGGCATTAAGAAACCAATGATTGTGCTCTTATAATTTCTCAACAACAATTTTGTTTGGAATGTCGTATAAATAAAAAACTTATTCACGGTTTATCTCTCCGTTCTCATTGATGCTGTATCCGAGCGTTTTTAGAAAAGCATCCTCAAATGAATAATTTTTTACGTTAATATCAGAACCATGGCACTTTACAACTTTTTCAAACATTTCACTTTCATATTTTGGATCAAATTCAATCTCATACTTCCCGTGTTCATTTTTTGTAGCTTGCAATTCATTAATAACAGCTGATTTATCTGCAGTTTCTGGCAAAGAAAAGGAAATTTGTTTCTTATTACTAAAAGATTTGTCTATAATCTCTTTTACACTTCCGTTTAAAATTTTCTCACCTTTTTCGATGATTAAAACCTCTTGAGCCAAATATTCAATTTCATCCAAAAAATGACTTGTCAAAATGATAGTTGTACCGTACTCTTTGTTGATCCTTTTGATGATATTCCAAATTTTCCTTCTCGCTAAAATATCTAAACCCGTTGTAATCTCATCAAAGATAATAATCTTTGGTTGATTAATTAACGTAAGCAGTATAGAAAGTTTTTGCTTTTCTCCACCAGAAAGATTATTAATAAGACTTTTTTTAAAATCTAATAAACCAAACTCCTCTAGCAATTCTTCTAAATTAACATCACTTCCATACATCTTCTTATAGAATTGACAGATCTCATATACTCTTGCATCATCTTCAAAAACAGAAGATTGCATTTGCAAGCTGACATTCCCATATAGATCTTTCTTAGAGAAGGCATAAGATATATTACCTGTGCAATCAGTTAGCTCCATGATACATTTAATTAAAGTTGTTTTACCTGCCCCATTATGACCAAGTACTGCGAAAATAATCCCTTCTTCTACATCAAATGTAATGTTCTTTAATACCTCGCGATCTCCATATTTCTTTGAAACTCCTTCAAGAGATAACATGGCAACCTCCTTCATCATTCTCTATATTATTTAAAACAGTTGTCACAGTATTGTGTCTTGTAAACAGTTTTAGCATAGATTGATAGATCAGGAACGTTCAAATCATAGTATTTTCTAATTGGCAGGCCAACATCTTCTGTTAAAAAGGTGTGCAATTGATTGAAGGAAAAATAAATGGTATTGATTAAAAAACTAGTAATAAAATTGCGATAAAAAAGGGGGGACGTACACTTATTTTTGGTCAATCCATCTGTTTTTTGATAACAATGTAAACAAACGGTTACACCAGGTATGAGAAGAGGTCCAATTCTTAAGTGATCATAAGAATAAACCAAACATTTAGCTCTTAGATTTATCTTTGGAATATTTGACAAGGACGACTCATTAATGATTATTAGATCTTGTTCACTTAAAAGTGTTAAGTCTTCAACGGTAACTTCCCTGCTCTGAATTCCCTCACATTGTAGCTCTTCACTTAATCCATCGTTATCTTCTAATAGATATACCTCGTTTTGCGATATTGCTTCTCTATACTTTTCTAGAACGTTTATTGAAATGCCAGAATTCAGTGCCCTTATCAAAATACCTCTTACATTTGCTTCACGTCTACAGGCTATTTCATCATCTATCAAAAAGTGAGATTGAATGCTCTTACTGATTGATATAACATATCTCTCTTCTCCATCATAGTCAGCACCTTGTCCTGTCTTTACTCTAAATCCTAAATATAATTTCTTTAGAACGACATCTGGATCGCAGTCAGCTGGAATATTTATGGACAGCTGTTTCTTGTTAAAAAGATTAGTTATGAACAATTCATCTTCAATTAATTCAGCTTTATATTTGGACTTCAGTACCATAAGCATTTTATTCACCCCACAACGATTACGTAAAGCAAATCATATTCATCACCAATCCTACTCTTAAAGGCTAGCTCGTTATAACCTCCGAGACAAACAGAATGGTATCCGTTTTCATGACTATAAAGCATAATATTTTGTCCAATATGCCCCATCTCCAAGCATGTTAGACGATAAGAAGCTTCACCGTACCTTTCATCAATCAGTTGATAATCACTAGCTAAAAATAACTTAACTGGAAAACCAACCAAACTTTTATCGCTCATTATTTCATCAGAGCCATTGTTTAGATCATCTGTATACTCTTCTAGGTTATGCTCATATGGATTGTACCGATAAATAAATTTGTGACCTTTGATTTTAATAAAAATGGAGGTTGGGTAGGTCGCCCCTGGTGAAGGATAGCTAAATAAACCTTTTTCCTTGTTTGTTACACCTGCACAATATAAAAGCAGTTTTGAAAGAAACTCTATCGTAATAGGTTTTCCACTTACTTTTCTTTTACTTCTGCGTGAGACGAGTAATTGCTCAAATTCAGTCTTTGGGTTAGAAATATGAAGATGTTTAGACTCCTTAGGAAGCCATTTTTTTTGACCTTTAATTGGCTTAATGAGTGTTGAATGAAAATGTTCATTCACTTGTGAATTGAGATGGTAGATCTTTCTTAATTTGCTTCTCTCACCTGTTAAATTCCACAAATTATTGTTTTCAAACATTTTTCTGATTTCCTTCCAAAAATTTAAAAATAAGTTGAGCAATAGCGTACTCAATGTCAGGAGTCACACCTATGCGATTATTTGTCATATGAACATGAGAAATAAGCAATTCATATTCATTGATGATCTCATTCTGCTGAAGGCTAGAGAAGTAGGGTTGATACACGTTAGCAATGTTCATACGTGAATTAACCAGCTGCTCCAATCTTTTTTTAAAATAGCTTTCTCCAGAAAAATAAATACCGTCCCTTTTGTATTCGACCCATAAACTTGCATAGTTAGAATAAGCTGAAGGATCAAAACCTCCAAGTTGAAACGAGTAGTACATTAGATCTAATGAAACAATCATTCGCTTAGATCTCTCTAAATGATTTAAACGATTAGCCAAGACGCTACTTTCGCAAAATACAGACTCTGATTTTTCGATTAAGTGTTTTCCACCATATCGTTCATATTCTGGTTTATAATCCATCTCAGAAACAAACCCATGAGTACCCCAGTACACTTCCGATATCCCTTCTTTTTCCATCATTGTTTTATCATAAAAATGATTATAATCAATTAGGTTCACCACATTCTCTTTTAAGAATAAGGTTATTGATTGCTGAAAGCGCTGCTTAATTTTAGTGTAATCTTCTTCCTTACATTTAAATCTTAACCTCACATGTGGCCCACCTAGCCAATATCTGATGAAGAAATATTTCTCCATATCTGGTTGGATAACTGTTTGAAACTCTTTTTTCATGTACTGATCAAGAGCGGCATAATCATGAATATAACCGTGCAACGAAAACCACATCATATTCCCTCCCTCACACTTACTTAGGCTTTAAGAATCAAAAGTATAGCTTAATTGCTGAACAGGCGAGTTACACACAACCCCCATATAATTGATTTCATAATCAGAACCTAACTGTAACCTTTCAAGTAGGTACTCATCATTATGGTTCTTCATGGGTCTAAACGCGTAACCTACAGTAGATGCATACAATGAGACTTGTTGCATCATTTCTCCGCAAGATAATAAATGTGATCTTAATCCATTGTTCAACATAGATTTTTCTTTAGAAAAACAAACAAATACGATGGAATACGAATCCATTTGAAAGAATCTGTGGTCATGTTTCATGACTTGATCGAATTGAATATCCTTTGCTTCTCCTGTTCCATCAGCCCAATAAACGGTAACTGTATCTTCTTCCTTCAATAGAAAACAGTACTCAAGGCCATTGCCACTAATAATTTTCTTCGACTGATCTAAAAATTGAAGAATGTACTCAATATGAAACCGTGAAAAGGATTCTCCAAAATTATTATTTCCAATGGTCGTATGTGCAGAGTTACGAATAAGTGTATGAATCGGTTTAAAAAACGAAACATTCTCTACCGAATAATGAGCGCGATCTATTGAAGAACATTCATTATACTTGTCTAGTATCCCCCTTAGATGTCTTGTACATCTAAGTTCATCGTGAGCTACAACTCTACGTAGATCAATTCCACGTTGAACATCAGGGATACTACTTATCTCTAAATCGATCTCCAATTGAAATGAGGGATATGTGTACCTGGAATCGAAGTTCAAATTCTCCTTCAAATAATTCCCATCGATACTCTTTGCTTGATAGAAATTCATTTTTCTACTACCGACGACATTCTTAACATTGTAAAGTAAATGCCCTGCATCGAGCATTGAGATATATAGCGAAAATTCACTGTATATTCTTGCTAAATTTAATACATCACTAATACCAACAATGTATACCTTATCTCTAGAATATCGATCTGCATCCAATTCTCGTTTGGAAATAAGTAACAATTCATCATCATACAAACTGTAATAATACGCTTGGCTATTCATAATAAAGATTAATGTACCCGAATGAAGGCTTCTTGCTGACGGAGAGTTATTATGATCGTTATAGTAACTGAGCACATCAAATCGCCTAATACGCAAACAATTATTTATGATTGCAGAGATAAAATCTGGGAACTTTTCATTCAACTCGATGTCACATTTGCTTTTTTTAATATATTGTTTTGAGAAAGGTAAAAGGATGGTCAGGTAATGATTGACCGTACTTGTATACCTATCCCCTGAATACTCTCTGTAATACTTTACTTCTTTATCTCTTGTCGCTTCATCATTAAGGGAATGGATGCGGTTCATTATTCATCACCTCAGTCTGACCATCCAAATCATTTAATTGGACAGCCTGTTTTATTCTGCTACGATTAATATTTTGATACAAGTATCCAAAGCTCACGTTCTGCATTGATGGAACTACGATCTTTACGCAATTTAATTCAAACCGTCTTAACGACTCACTTGTTAAGTTCGCTTGTAAGATTTGATCATGGTAATTGGATAGCTTTTTAATTAGTGCGTTAAATAATTGATCTTGAGAGGAGAAAAATTGCATCTTTTTTTTGTGATGTATCATTGATTGAACCGCATCAATTCTTCTATTTGTATTAACAGCAAATTGAAAAGCAAAAGCCATTTTCTTTGACGAGTAAAGAAACAGATGGTCTTCAAGCTGTTCTACCTTGGAATAATCATTAATATAATCATTTACTTCCTTATCCTGATACTTCTTCTCTTTGTACCCAATAAAGGCACGTATGGATGTGGATGCTTCAATTAAAGCCGATTCTAAAGCTTTCACTGGATCTATATTAGTTCCAGCTGTAGTGTAAAATGCGATCTTAGAATCATCATCCTCCCTCAATTCTAAGAGGACCCAATAGGTAGGGACTTCACTCTCTAAAGTAATATCAAAAATGTGGACTTCATATCCAAATGCATGTAGATAGGCAATCATCATGTTAATTTCTCTGCTATCTAATTGATCTACATGATCAAGTCTTAATGGAGATGATTTAGAGTACCAATGCACTAGAAAAGCGTCTCTTTCAATTAATTCAAATAACCCTCCTAGAGAAGCTTCTATTGTATTACTACCTAACGCAGTCCCATTCGAACTATCAGACAAATAGATTTGTTGCTGACTATCTTCATAAAATTCGTTCGAAGCAAAATAAATTATTTGTTCTGGCGCTAAAACATACTCTTGGTTAGTTAAAGAGTAGACGTTTCTCCAAAAAATTCGATTGTTTGTATCGTATTTTTTGTAATTAAACTTAGAATGAGCATAATGCCTCTCTTCAAAATGAATAAACTGGTTAAGAGTAACAAAATTCCACGCTTTTTCATTTAAGCTTTGTTCACTCTCAAGTACAACTGTTTTTGAAGCCGGAGTCAGTCCATGTAAGCGTTCAAGACCTTCAAGAATCGATGTAAAAAATGCTTTTCTGTATGTTTTGTTTCTTCCATGCGCATCGTAACTTCTTGGTCCTAAAGCTCCCCCCGCACTGATTAATGGCATACTGTCAGAAACGCTGCGAAAATGCTCTGGTAATAGACCAAAGTGCGGATGAAAAAAAGTATTTAATGAGGACTGTAAACGCTTAGCCGTTTCACTAAATGTTTTTGTACGATACCCATCCAATAATGGTAATTCTACAGGTGTCATCTCTACGGATTGGATAAAACGAATTGAATCATCTTGACCACAAATCTTACACTGGGGGTACTTAAACATTGTTAATTTCTCAACATGTTTGGTTAGTAAGTCATAGACGAAATATACCGCCCCCTTGCTTTTACGGACTTCTGCTTCTAGCTGTTCAATAACCGTATAATCAATTTTGTTGATTCCAAGGAAATCAGAAGAGTTTGTCTCCAAACTTAGTAATCCTTGGTCTATAACTCTATTCTTAATACATTGCAAGCAACCAAACATTTCTGATTCATAAACGACAACAATATATCGATCCATTTTCTGAGTTAAGATCTGATTAATAGGAGCTCACCTCAATTTTTCTAACGAGTAAATCTGAATCTCGTACATTGTCTTCAAATTTCCAACTTTCTTCTTCATACTTGAAATTTCTAGATTCTAACAACCTCAAGGATTCGTCAATAAAGTCTGTGGGCTGAACCTTAAAAAGGGTTCCTGTTGATTTAACATGACCTTTACGAATATCACAGAGTAGCTTTTCATCATCTTTAAGGACAGAAACGAATTGTTGACCCTGATTTTCTTTTAGTAACACAACATTCCATATCAATTCAGAAATTTTACTGTCTAGATCAATTGTTCTTTTACCATCTGTATATAACCTGTCAGAATCTACATCGTGTACATAGATCGTGAAGGAGTTTGACTCATTGAATTTTTTGCAATAAATATTCAAATGATGTTTCAAACTTCTCATATACTTTACTCCATCACTATTCTCAAATTCCGTTCCTGATAGGTGGTACAGTTCATACGACTCCTCTATTTTTTCTAACATAAATAAAGCCTTACGAAGATAGTACTCACTTGAATTCGTTACAATCCATCCTTCATTTTCTTCGTCACTCAAAAAATACTCTAATCCCTTTTGAATTGATTGATTAGCTGTTTCTACATAGTTTAATCCTGCATAAACAAACGTTTTTCCATTTCCCTTATTAGTTAGTGCATAAGTAGCTAGACCCATTTGATAAATTTCTTCATACGAGCAATCCAATCCTGAGATTCGTAAAGGGATCTTATTCAGATGGAGAAATTCTTCAAATTTACTAACCTTCTCTAAATCATTAACTCGTTTGTTCGCTTGATCGTGATGAAACACGATGTCTTGTGTAGACTGGAACCATTTATCTTTGTTAAGATTATATTCTGCAAAAGTCCCCTCTTCGTTAATACTAAAGAACGGCTCAGAGATCCCTAAAATGGTCTTAACCACATAGATCATTGTATATATTGGCCCAACCTTATATAACAGGCTTCTTTCACTTGGAACAGCATCAGCTTTTGTAGGTAACTCATCTAAAGGATCACCAGATACTGTTTTTTTTCCTATAAGCTTATCTTGGGACAAGGATAATACTATTGTTTGATTTTCCTTGTTCTCAGATGATGACATATCCAGTTTCCAAACATGATTTGCTTGCTCTACTTCTTCTTGTGTCATATTTTGTAGGTCATTTTCTCGAAACACCTTTTTCATTTTTGGAAAGATTTCATTTACTTTATCACTGATAGAAATTTCCGCTGCATCGAGTTTTTGACAAGCTTTATGAACGTTCTCTGATGGTGGCAAGTATTGCGTAACGAATTCAAACCATTTCTTTTTTTGATAATATTTTAGGCTTTTTGAATTTGAGTTAGAATACAAAAGGATAGAACCGATCTGGTGAAGTATTTTAAGTAACTTAATGATTCTTTCTTGTTCCACTGAGATCTCTTGACTAAGAGCTTCTATAGAACATTCTTCTTTTGTGACAACCATGATTTTTAAGAGAGTATCATATTCATCCTTGGTCATAGTTAAAGAGATCTTTTTAAAGTAATTTCTAATTAAAACCTCTTTCCCATCAAAATAAACCATCGTATTCTGGCGATTTAATACGAGCATCTCCATCAGTTGGCTCCCCTCTGATATATTTCAAAATTTATTTCTTTAGCCAGAGATTCAGCATTACTGTGAAACTCTTCAAACAATAACCGATTAAACATGTCCTCATTAAATTTACTAACTATCTTCCTTTCGAAGAACTTACAAGATAAAGGATCTGCAATGTTAAAGAATAGCGGCTTGTAGTTAAGATATTTTTTGTTTTGTAGTTTGATCTCCTTATCAATCACAACAAAAAAAGTGGGGCTTAGACCTATTTCTAGAAATAATGAATTTAATCTCTTATAGTAATCAAAGTCTTTTTCTTTTTTTTGTTTGACTAGCTGATCATTAAATACACTAAACCGAACTCTCTTTCGATTTAATATTGTATTTCCATACTGCAATCTAGGAATGACAGTAGATTTAACTAGTTCAGCAAAGTCATAATACATAGCTCCACACGTAAAGAATTGCAGTAATACCGAGATATAGCCTGGCATTGACGCCGGTGTTAATGAACCTCTGAAGCATATGTTGACTTCTTTCCCTTCATCATCGATTAATTCTAAACGATTTCCCACAGAAGGAATCCGAATGATAAAATCCTCTACCTTTGTAAGTTTTTCTTCTGATTTTATAGAGAATCTCCTAGTACCAACTCCTAAGGTATAACATTCTTGCTCTAAACGATGCTTTTTGATATTTCCGTTAAAGCCATAAGTGTCGGTTAACTCATAGTAATTACCTCTCTCATAATGATTCCTTAGGAATTGTTCATATTCAGGATCTAAGTCTAGAAATTTTTCATTGTAGTTCATAAACCTCGCCAGGTATTTTTCGTTTCCCTCGTAGAAAGCATTTAAAATTAAATGACCATTGTTAAATTGTGCGAAGACACTACTGCTGAATTCAGTAGCCTCCTTTAAATCCGAAGGTATTTCCTTAACGTAAGAGTCCATTAACGACATGATATCCACGAATTCCTCGTTATGATCAGAGCAAATTTTATTTAAATCCTCTATGAAACGTAATTTAAGGTCATCCAGGGCAATGACTTCTTCTGCTAAGAAAACATTCTTCCCATGAAAAAGCGGATCTTCCCAGTAATGAACCATATCTTTAGAAACTTCAAATAGCACAGAAAAGAATTCACTCTCTAGTTCTAACTTGTTTTTTTGTGTTCTGCTTTTTAAGCGAGCTCCTAGTTCACATCGTAGTCGAATACTTGGGTCGAATATCATTGTAAATAATTGAATTTCTTTGAGTTCTGGCATGAATTGATCAAGAATTCCTTTATCCATTTGATCCAAATTTGTAAAATACCCATCTTCATAAAAGACTTCAATTTGCTTGAACTCAAGTTCTGTTGCTTCTTTAATCTCGGTAAGGAGGGCTCTCAATTCATTAAAATTACTTTTCTTCTCATCAATACATTTGGCGCCAGAGACTTTTTTAGCTATTTCATACGTTTTATTAATGAAGCCTGATAACTCATCATATTTGTCTCTCTCAAGCATGGTTTGAGATTTGGTTAGTAGATCGTCTATGAACAGTTCACACTCTCTCTCATCAAATCCAATCGTAGGAATAAGCAATCCTACTTCTACAAATTTCCTCACCATGAAGATGGTATCTGACTCTTTCATGTTGTTACCTAGACATGCATGAAGTTCTTTGAACTGAATATAGTCATCCATATCCTTTTCTTTAAACAAGTCCGCAATATCACTTGGTAACTTTAATTTACCAAGACTCTCATCTTGTAAGAATATTTTCTTCCTATTAGGATCATCCTTTTTTGAGAGAAACTCAACATATTCACTTCCCTCACTGTTTTCCGAGATTGAAAATGGTGGAAGTGTGTATTTGGATTGCATCAAAAATCGGTCTGACGCTACAAAATAATGAAAAGCTAGCTTATATACAAACGTGTAATTAAGAGCAATGCCTTTTTTTATATGGGAAGCCGAGATTTTATCTTCTTTAGCCAACTGCACCCGACCCACATTTGTTACAGTACTAAATGGACTAGTTTTTAAACTGGCTCTACTTACGAAATTGTACAATGTGTCTTCAACTTTTCTTTGTTTGGCTCGATGCTCTTCAATTGGTGTAGTCATGTATGAATGCAGCTTTGAGTAAATTGATGGATTAACCATAAGTAATCCATTCAGCACATTCTCATTTTCATGTAGAATTTTTTTTAATCCTCTTCGCGACATAAGTAAATGAGCATCATAATTTGCTATTGCTTGTTCACTTGAGGCTTCAAGCTCGCTTACGAGTTGAACATACTCTGATAAAATTGGCTGTACTTCAGCTCTATTTTCCAAATCTGATTTAAGTATGCTCTTTCTGACTTTGTTAAACTTATCCTTCCTTACATCACGCAACAAATCAAGAATATCATTAGACCTATCTACCTCTAGTAGCTCATTTAACGCATCTATCAACAGAATCTTTAAGCTCTCTATTTCCTGTTCCTTTTTCAAAACTGTTTTTAAGGCACCAAGATCATATTCATTTAAAAAGTCTTCTTTTTCCACATTGTTTTCTCGCTTTAAAACAAAAGGATTCACATACATGTCTTCACCCCAGGTCGAGTATTTATTTTATGGTATATAGTAATTCTTCATCTAACGTTTCTTCGTAATATCGAACAACTGAATACGCATAAAACTGTTTTTTTGCCATGCTTTGCTCAAATAAGGGGAGTGACAAATAAAATAAATTTACAATGTCTCGAAAAACAAGCATCCTTTTAGACAATATAAATTCCTCAAGTTCTTTTTCATCCATTTTTAACAAATCACCATGAAATTCATTTGCTAAGGGTTTTAATTCCCTTTTCAATAATTCTAATTGGTCCTTTAATCCCAACCTTTCAGCGTCTTCATAGTTGCTAATATCAAAGATATTATTCATCTCATCCTTGATCACTAGCCATTTTTTCTGCCACTCTTTTAATGGATTTTCGACTTTTCCTTTTATCTCAGGTTTGTAATTCTTATATAATGCGTACCTTCTATTCTCAAATGTTTCTTTAATCTTACTTTCATACCCTCTCGCCTCAATATTTGAGAAGAAGCCTTGAGCATGGGATAGAAATGATAAACAGCCTCTAGAAGGACCTTCTTCAAACAGTGTGGCAATAAAGCGGAATTTATCTAGGAAAAGATGTGCCTTTTCAACTTCGCTAAGATTTCTAAATTCTTTGAGGATATTGAGGTAAATTGGGTTCAGATCATATCGATATCGTTTAAACATGTTGTAATGAAATGACGAATTATACAAACCCGTCTTGCTATCTCTAATTTTCACATCTCCGTGATCGTGCATAGTAATAGATTGACTCTGTTTACGAAACTCAAGTTGCATCAGTTTTTCTTGTTTTTTTAAATACAACTCCCTCTTTCTCTCAACCGTTTCTTCGCTTAAATTATGTTCCATTACATAGTTGTTTACACACTCTTTTACCTCATGAAATATCTTTTCTTCTAAATCCTTATGCTCAAAGTCGATAAAGATATTTGGTCCATGTTGCCAATCCGTATCAAAAAAATAGTGTCCTAGCATTTCAGAAAGACATGTTTCCTCACTAAGTTTCAGAATCAAAGGAATTTTACTATCATTATAATCGTAAATAGCAATCGCCATAGGCCAACACCTTTCTTAGTTTCTTTAGTCGTTTCACTTGTAAAAAATATAAGGAAAGTGATAAAATTTTGTCAAATTTCAAATAAATTGATAAAGAGAGCGGAGGATTAATATGATTGCAGTTAATTTTGTGATTGAAGATGAAAATAACGAATTTCATTCAACAAACTTTAATGCTTATTCTCTAAAAGATCATGAAAATTGTTTTCTTGATCATTATGACTTTGACAACAACTCACCAAAGAATTTTGTTGAATACCTCGAATTTCATGATGTATCAGATTATGTCTTTATTTGTTCAGGTCAGAGAATCAAACGATTAGTTCATTTTTTAAACGAATATTTCGACATACGATTTCACTTATTTGATGTTGATTTAAATCCAGAGATTGGATCGGAGACAATATTAAATTCCTTTTCTTTAGAGAGAAATCGAATGATTGACAACCCTAAAAAGATGATAGAATCAAATATACGGAAGGAGATCCACCTTCTGATAACTGGACATTACCCCCTTTCTTTGAAAAGTAATCTATTAAAACACATTTTTATTGAAAAAAGTAAATTTTTACTTGATTTAGATCCTTCAATTCTATTGAACAGTTCTATGAACATAATTATTTTCTCCAATGAAGACTTCCAACACATTCCAGACATTTTCTTTTGCATTTGTAAGTCGTATCAGCTTGATCAAAATGCTTTACGCGAATTAAATCTCGTAAACCAGTCAAACGAAGAAGTAAGAGCAAACATCGTTCAATTTGAATCCACAGGTTTAATAAATAATCCTCAATCTATTAATGGCTTTGTTGATTATGCAACAGTTCTTGGAATAGATCGCTTAAACCGTTTGTTCTTCTACTCAGAGGGTGTATTTGCTGATTTAATGAGAGCGAAAGAGTTATCCGAAAATAGAAAGTGCGATTATTTAAATCTTGTAAACTTTTTTAGTTTCTACAAGGAAGAACCGATTACGCCATCAATGAATATTTTTCCAACACTTTTAAATATCTCATCTCAACTAAAAAATTCTAGGAAAGTCTATGCGGTCACTCCTCATAACACATTAAGTAATAAGTATTTTCTTTCACACTTTAAAAATTTTCATTTAATTGGATTGATAGAGGATGGCGAATGTTCTATTTATAATATCGCTCTCAATAAGAAGTATAAAATTAATAAATCGTTCATTCTTTTTCTCGAATTTTATTTAAAAGATGATATTGATTCAAATAGATTAAAAGAGATTTTCCCAAGTAAGTATGATGAATTAAAAGATATGTTTTATGATTCAATCTCAACAATTTAAAATGGAGGTACGTCATGACTTATCCTTATATCGTTCCCATTGAGTTTGATCATCAAAAAGATCTTATCCTAACTAACATCGTGTCTGCGAAGAACGAATATCTGTACGATTCCTTTGGAAAACGCCACCTAGATTTAAGAACAGGTTTGTGGAATATAAGTCTAGGTTATCAAGAAGACTATCTGAATTTAATTCAACAATCATTCGAACACTCTGTAAAAAAGGGGATGTTTTATTTAGACCTTCGCTGTTTATCAACGGACATTTATTCAGAATACGCCCTGAACCTTCTAGAATTTGCAAACGAGGAGAGTGCGCATTTTAGTAAAGTTTTCTTTACCAACAGTGGATCAGAGGGTACAGAAATCGCATTAAAGGTTACCCACAAACTAACATCTCGAAAGGAAATACTAGCTTTTCAAGATGGTTATCATGGAACCTACTTTGGCGGCATGTCTGTAAGTGGAGTAGACGTAGAATTGAGTAGAAGTTATTTAAATGTTCAAGATTATGTTACCTTTTTTGAGATACCTACTACTGATGAAGCAAAATCAAAACTCACACACCATATCATGACTAACGGGGAAAACATAGGTGCATTTATCTTCGAGCCTGTTTTAGGGTCGGGTGGAACACAAACACTTGATATAAACTACCTAAATCACTTGCTTGATTTATGTAAGCAAAAACAAATTATTACTATATTTGATGAGGTTGCAACGGGTTTTTACAAAACAGGTACACGCTTTTTCTATAATCATCTAAATATCAAACCTGATATTCTGATCTTAGGAAAAACGATAAATAATGGAATTTTACCGTTTGGAACAGTAATTATTGGGGAAAGAGTAAATCAGCTACTTAAAAAGTCACTAATTGAGCATTTTTCAACTCAGAATGGAAACATCCTCGCAATTCAAACTGCTAATGTAACGCTTAATTATTTGCTTCAACATGAATCGTCCATTATTAACAATATCCAGTATATTGATAATGTGATAAGAACAACACTAGAAGAGTATAACGTGCCTTTTAATGGAACTGGAGTTATGTATTCAATTCCGATAGATAGTAGCATCACGACAGAACTCGTTTACAATCACCTTGAAAAGCTAGGCGTTCTAGTTTCACAATATGCTTTTACTGAATGGGGTCATCATCGCTCTGGTATATCAATCTTTCCTCCCTACTTTCTAGACTTTAAAAAGTTTAAACAAGCTCTACAACTTATTGCTAAGACAATTAATTCTTATCCAAATTTGAGAAGGTGAATCGTCTTGCTAAATATTATGGTTATCGGATCAGAAGGCATGTTGGGACAAGCATTTCAAAAAGACTGTTCTATTGGATACCGCCTTCTCTGTATAGACAAAGAGATCAATGAGCCAGAATTAAATCAACATCTTTGGAAATTCTCTTGTGATATCACATCTTCAACAGATTTAGATACTACCTACAAATTAATAAAGAACAAAGGTATCTCAATTGATGGACTCGTGTACCTTGCAGGAATAAATCCTATGAAAAACTTTTTTAATTCCACCACAGAATCCTGGAATAAGACATTTGATCTAAATATAACTGGATTTATGAATTGTCTAAAAAGGTTTTATGATTTATTCTCTGATCAAGTTTCAATTGTTTGTGTGGCCTCTCAAAACGGAATCGTTGGGCACGAAAATCGGATATGTTACGGACCATCAAAGGCAGCCATTATCCAACTAGTTAGAAATTTATCAGTCGATTTCTCGACCTATTCAGACAAAGACATTAAGGTTAACTGCGTTTCTCCAGGATACGTGTTAACTGAAAAAAATAAAGACTATTTTGATACCTTCTCAGGTAAAAAGCTCTTGAATCGAAATCCATATAAAAGACTAGTTAAGACAAATGATGTAATAAACGCCATTAATTTTTTATTATCTGACCAGAGTATAGCTATTCGTGGTCAAAATTTAGTGGTGGATTATGGATACACGATGATTTAATCAGATTATTTTATAAGGGAGGTGAGAAAAAATGTCAATTGAAAATAATCAAAAGGAGAGGATATCAGTGTCAAATGTAAACGAAGAAGAAAAGTTAAAAGCAACAGAAAACAAATCTGAGAATAAAGAGCAGAGTTCAGAGGAAGATTTAAATGAACTATTTGCAGATGTAGAAGACCTTGAATTCATTGAAATTAATGAAGCAACCGCACTTCCTGAAACAGCTGCTACCAGTGGCTCATCCTTTGGTAGCAACTGCTCAACATGCGGGTCAAGTTCTACCTGCTCCACATAATTTAGGTTAGAAAAGGCTATTGGAAACCCAATAGCCTTTTCTTCTGTCATTATAACATCAGCACTATTTATGTAAAGAGACATCCAGCACAAACTGGATGTCTCTTTTAATCACAACGGTAATGGCGCCACCGCTGAGATGAGTTGTTTTTCAATTAATTCCTGCCAAAATGCTTCTGGGATATTCTCTTGCAAAGCATTCAGATCTTCCTCAATACGATCTGGTCTAGTTGATCCCGGTATGACTGCCGCAACAGCTGGGTGTGCTAATGAAAATTGGAGGGCTGCTGCTTTTAGCCTGACTCCGTGAGATTCTGCTACTTCTGTTAGCTTGTTAATTTTCGATTGAACGTCCTGTGGGATATCGCCGTAATTATAGTTATCTCCACCAAGCAAAGCTCCCGAGCTATACGGTGCACCTACAACGATGCTCGCGTTAGATTGTTCGACTTCAGGCATCATTCTGCGCAAGGTGTCTTCATGATCAAGAAGTGTGTATTGAGTTGCTTGTAAGCTAATGGTTGGATGCACTTCTTCAAGCTGTAGTGCAAGCTCAATTGGGATCGTAGTGTTTACGCCAAGGCCCCATCCTTTAATCACATCTTGTTCTTTTAAGTCATCTAGAACACGGAAGGCTCCCGTTCTAGCTTCTTCAAATTTAGCAATCCATTCATCTCCGTGATAATCAGGCGATAAATCGTGTACAAACACAAAATCAATTCGATTGGTTTGCAGTCTTTGCAGGCTTTGATCAATGGAGGCATGAGTGGCCTCTGCGGAATAATCTGTGGTCACCTTATTGGTTCGACCATTTGCAAAAAGTCCTTCCTTTTCTTCCGTTTCATCTTCAATCACGCGACCAACCTTCGTACTTAACACAAAATCATCTCGATTTCGTTTAGAGAGAAAATTTCCTAAGCGAAGCTCCGCTAAACCCGCACCGTAAAAGGGAGCTGTGTCGTAGTAACGAATTCCTGCATCCCACGCTGCCTCAATCGTTGCTTGGGCTTCTTCCTCAGGTACTTCACGAAACATATTTCCAAGTGGCGCTGTGCCAAGTCCTATTTTATGAGTAAGTAGTTCATTTTTTTGATTCATCTGTCAGTCTCCTCCTCAATCATTCATAATCGTCTTTTACCGTTCATCTAAAGGTTTAAACCTCCAAGGAGTAGGATATTTTTCCCTTAGGAAGAATAGGAATGGGATAGACCCTCTAATCTCTTCCAAGATTATCAATCTTTGAAATCATTGATTGTCTACTACACTCTCATATACAATAGATTATTAGGAACTTTTTATAACCCATAACCCTCGACCTAGGTGTGATAAAAAATGAAAAAACCATTGATACTTTTTATAAGCTTGCTAATTGCGATTGGTATAGGCTTTTATATTCATCAGTCCACTCAAACAAAGCCGTCCTTCCAAGAAGTGACGATTGTAGATAATGAAGAAACCACGGAACCGGAGTCAATAGAGGAGCCGGACGGGGAGTCAGAAGATAACGTGGAAGAGGAAGCTACAGAGGAAGAAGAACCTCAAGCCTCTCCGTTCTCTGATTTTATTGTAAAAGCTGCACAAAACACGATTCAATTCTTCTCAAATAGGGAAACAAAGATTACAGCAATTGGCGATTCGTTAACACAAGGAGTCGGCGCTGTTAACGAGGAAGGTGGATATGTTGGCATTCTCGACCGATCCATCAATCAATCAGAACAGCTTGTCACAGTCAATAACTTTGGAAAAAGAGGGAACCGTTCGGGACAAATGCTTGAGCGCTTAAGCCTTCCAGAAGTGGAAGAGTCTATTCAGCAATCCGACATCGTCATCGTGACCATCGGAGCCAATGACATAATGAAAGTATTACGAGAAAATGTGACTGATTTGAAATTGGAACCTTTTGATATTGAACGAGAACAATACGCCGAACGATTAAACGAAATTACAGACACCATATTTGAGTTAAATCCCAATGCAGATATCTATCTACTTGGTATTTATAATCCATATTTACAGTACTTTGGAGATGTAGAGGAGCTTGGCGAAATTCTGACTGATTGGAATAATGAAACAGAAGAATTCGCTGAAGAAGATGATCAGATTTTCTTTGTTCCAACCGAGGATATATTCGAAGACACGGATACAGATTTACTTGCTGATGATCGTTTTCACCCAAACGATGCCGGCTATAAACTTATGGCACAACGTGTGCTTGATTATTTAAGTGAAGACGAAGGATGAGTCGATGAAAACAAAAGAACCTAAAAACCCAACAAATTGGAAAAGATGGTTTGTTGGGCTCCTAATCCTAAATATTGCAGTGATCGCAACCATACTTACCTTTATCTTCTGGCCGATCTCAAGTGTCAATTATTCTTACGACGACAGCAATGACCCGGGACGAAGCTCTGAATTCATTGTGCAAACGACCAAGCAAAATATTAACGATCTTTCTAACGCATACATTGATCAATTCTTAGAAGGAACAAATCATAACTACCGTTTGGAAATAGATGAGGACATTCACTTAATTGGTGAGCTACCTGTTTTTTCAACAACTCTTCCATTATCTGTCCGCTTTGAACCAGACGTACAAGATAACGGCGATCTCATTCTGAGACAAGAATCTATTTCCTTAGGATTACTCGAACTTCCAAACCAGAAGATTATGGAGTACCTAGACCGTTACCTCCCAATGCCCCCATGGGTCACTGTTAATCCAGAAAACGAGGAAATCTACGTAGCGGTTACCGATATGGATATCCGTAGTAACTTCCAAGTCGAGGTCGAGCGAATTAATCTAGAAGAAGACGACCTCGCTTTTAAAATTATTGTACCGTACCGGACACTCGGTATTGAACCGGCAGAGCCGATTGAGTAGAAGCAGATTGCGTGGCGCGCTCCCCTAGTTTTGAGCTGGGGAGCGGGCTTTTTTTGATTTTGGGGGCGCAGGGAGTGGTTTGTGGATTCATCTGTTTTTGAGCAGCGAGGGTTTTTTTGCGCATTTTCTCTGTTTTTGAGCAGTGGGGACGACTTTTTGTGCATTTCTTCTGTTTTTGAGCAGTGAGGTCTTTTTTTGCGCATTTCTCCTGTTTTTGAGCAGTGAGGTCTTTTTTTTGCGCATTTCTTCTGTTTTTGAGCAGTGAGGTCTTTTTTTGCGCATTTCTACTATTTTTGAGCAGTAAGGCTTTTTTTTTGCGCATTTCTTCTGTTTTTGAGCAGTGAGTCCTTTTTTTGCGCATTTCTTCTGTTTTTGAGCAGTGAGTCCTTTTTTTGCGCATTTCCATTATTTCCGAGCAGTAAAGCCTACATCTTGCCTTTGTTCGTACGCACTTCACTCGCGCAATCTACTAATCCAATTCCTGATACAACCCGATCCTGTTCCCAAATGGATCTTCAAATGTACACCAGGCTGCTGGAACCCCCTCGCGCGTCTGTATACTTTCAATCAAAACGTCCAACTCTCGCATTAACCGCTCTCGTTCTCCATAGATGTCTTGCACCCCTCAACTCGCGCACCCCACCTTCATTCCCGCGCACTTTCCTCGCATCTAAAAAAACAGCGCCTCCTAAAGGCACTGCTCTCTTTCTTATTTTCCTTTATCCTTTAATCCTGGTGGGGTCACAGGTGGTCCTGGCGGTGTAACTGGTCGATTAGGTGGCGAAGGGTTTTTAGAGATTCTGGTTGGTGGCAGTGCTCCAACGTAGCTGCCTCCTTCACCTGCTCTGATAAGAGAACTCGTGTCAGAGAGTCTCGTAAAATCTCCCCAAATAAGGTTTCCATTTTTATCTCTTTCATATAACTCTGGAACCGTTAAACTTTTGAAATGCGACTCATCAATGACGACACCTTCTGAGTTCACGGTTTTCTCGCCGTCAAAGAAGAAGTTTGTTTTGTCTACGTTCCCTGAGACAAAGTCAGCTCGTGCATGTTCTGGATCTGTAAAGATAGACAGGTTGTTCGTGAAAATGCCCTGTTCCTCTGGCTCAAAATATGGATTAATCCGGAAAATATAGTTGTACCGTTTGTTATCAATAGAGGTATTGTTTTTCATCATAATCGTTCCTGGGTTAAAGTTATCCGTGAAGCCATCCATATTGTTATCGAATGCTAGATTATTCTTCACAATATGAGCAACAGGCAGACCTTCTCCACCTACTTTAAACCCACTTCCTGAGGTCCCCTCTTCATTGTAGCCGTTGCTGAGCTTCCCATTAGAATAGGCTATGTTCCCATCCATTGTAATTGGCTTATTTGCTCCCTCATTTGTACGGTTATATAAATCCCAGCCATCATCAATGTTATTGTGTGCAATATTACCTTGGAAGACGTTTCCTTCTCCTACTCCAAGTTTTGCAGCAAACCCATCCGCATTAATATCAGAAGCATCTCGATTGTCATGAGCAACACTGTTCAGAATATAGTTGTGCTGTGGCCATTTCTCCGGATCCGTCCCACTACCAGAAATCTGGAATCCTGTACTTTGATTAAAGCTAAATGTCATTAATTCAATTAGATTGTGGCTTCCATTTACCCTCATACCATTCCCAGTAGATTTTGTTAGTTCAAATCCTGCAATATGCCAATAATCAGCATTTAAGCTAATCAGATTACCAGCTCTGTTCTCCCCATCAAACACCACTGTCTCGCCTTTATACGGCACAAGCGACTTTAACTTGCCTTCCTTTCCACTGTACTGTTTTGCGATGCTAATCGCTTTTTTGTATGTTCCTTCACGCATGAAGATCGATTCGCCAGGCTTCACATATTTGATCGCTGTTTCTAGATCAAGTGGATCATTCTTTTTTCCGCTCGCATCCTTTGATCCATCTGGCGAAACAAACAGCCCTTGTCCGCCTTTAAATACTCGTTTAGTGACGTTAATCTCCTGCGTGATGGTTTGTTCCGTTAGAGCATCGACTGGGGTAAAGTCTAATTTGAAATGCGTCTTCTCACTTTGAAGTTTAGTTTCAAATGAATAGGCTTTGTCTGCTGAAACGGCCGCATCTGTCACAACCACTTCTCCATCTTTCCAAATGGTTACATTCCCGTCGTAGTTCGCCATTGATCTTAACTCATACGTATCTGAACCAGATTCTTGAGGGGATACCACATGAAAGGCTACATCAGGTTCATTGGCTGGTATCTCAGGTGAAGGCACTGTATTAGCTTCGCTTAAAGTTAGCTCTGCATTACTTACAGTCAAAGCAGCATTACGAGATGCATAGAAGCCAAGCTGCATGTTCGCCTCATCCATTTGCTGAACGAGATCCGCCCCTGCTATTTTTTGCTCAAAAGAAGGCGATCCATCTACATGAGTGAACGTAGCTGTCATGACAAAATCTGTGTCCGTTCGCTCGAGCTTTAACCGTACCGGAGTATCCATCGGAAGATTCGGCACACCTTGAATGACATTATTTATCCACGTGCTACCCGGGTTCCCCCAGGGTTCTACCACTCCTTTTCGTGCAAGTGCACTAATCCCTCCACGCATGAGGCCGACTGCCGCAAGATTTGAAGCAGCTGGAACTTCCTCATATCCATCAACCATAGGATCTTGACGGGCACTGCCATTGACATCTCGAACCATGATTCCTCCGCCCTCTTGTCCACTCGCACCTGCCCCTGTCTCAGGTCCTAATTGGTGAAATGTAAGGTCAGCCTCTAATATAAAGTTCGTGTCTCGCGCATCTAAGGTTGTATAATAAAAAGTAAGTCCATCATGGCCAGGAGCTAACTTCCCTCCACGACTCTCCATAAATATGTCTCCCTCAATTGTCCCAGGGTTCTCCGGATCGGCATAGTTTATGCCTACCTTATCTGGTAAGGTGTTTGCTGCGAAATTAAGGTCTGTTGATTGTCCAAATGTGACATTCTCCCATACTAAATCCTCTGGATCAACTACCGCAGCATTCCCTTCTCTTACACCTACATGACTAAACATCAAGACAAAGACTAGAAATGACAAAACGACCCCAGGCACACCTTTCATCACATCAACTCCCAGTATGTTTATATGTATTACACCTTAAATTGTAAGCGCTTTCTCAATGATGGTCAATTCGATTTGCATTTTAGTCTTAAATAAGGCTAAAGTCCGTCTAGATCTACCATCATTAAGATCTGTAAATATTGGGATAACTCTCCATCTATAGATACAGATAATAGGTGATGATAGAGTAAACGTAAATCATAGATTACTTAGGAGGAGTTAAATGAAAGTCTTACGTTTTTCACTCATTGCAATACTTGTAGTCGCCCTTTCATGGGGGATGCCACTCGCTACTCAGGCGCAAGATGAAGTAGAAGCTACTTCAATTGATTTTACGAAACCTGTTGTTTTGGTTCATGGGATAGGTGGGGCTGGTTATAACTTTGCAAGTATTGAACGTCACTTAAGAGGTGTAGGTTATGCCTCAGCAGATTTACACGCCATTAATTTCGCCGATCGTTCAGGAAACAACCTTCGAAACTCTAGACAGTTACAAGAATTTATTACGGATGTATTAAGGAACTACGACGCAAATGAGGTCAACATTATTGCCCATAGTATGGGAGGTTCAAATACATTACGTTATCTGACTCAACTAGGTGGCGTGGACCAGGTTGATAAAGTCATCACATTGGGAGGAGCAAACCGATTGGGAGCTAGCTCTGTACCAGCAGGAGTAGACTTCACATCCATTTATAGCAGCTCTGATCTAATCGTTTCAAACAGTCTTTCTCGCATTACAGGAGCCAATAACATTCACGTAACTGGAGTCAGTCATATTGGTTTATTATCAAACAGTAGAGTTCAGAACTTGATTGTAGAGGCTTTGGAAAACTAGAATAATAGGAAAAAGCAAGGGGCATGTCGCCACCTTGCTTTTCTTTATACACGAATGAAAAGCTTCTGCTGCTGTTTCTCATAGCTTCCCTTCATGACGCCAATTGCTTTGAGTTCGTAGTCATTTTCAGTCGTTAGTCGGACACTTTCTACAAGAAATCAAGGGCTCCTTTTTTATTCTATTATTCTTCAAAAAACGGAAAACTCGTCCCCTCTTCAAGTGACAACACAAAGGCCTTAACCAAATCCTTTGTTGCTTGTAAGTCTCCCATATCAATAACTTCAACTGGAGAATGTGCATAACGAGAAGGAATGGATAGAACCCCCGTCGGTATACCATGATTGGCCAGGCTCATCGCTCCACCATCTGTACCGATTCCGGGGAACACTTCTTTTTGATGTGAAATATTCTGCTCTTCAGCCAAATGAACAAGTCGATCGCGTACAGCAGGGTGAGAAATGAGACTAAAATCAAGCACTTTGATTCCAGTTCCTCCACCTAGCGCAAGGGATTGGTCCATTGTTTCCTCCGGCGTATCACTTACTGCAGTTGTGTCGATTGCTATCGCTACATCTGCCTCTACTTGACGAGCTGCAACCTGTGCACCGCGCAAGCCGACCTCTTCTTGAACTGTAAATATCGTTGTAATTGAACCTGAAAACGTAGTATCTACAAGCTCTTCTAGCATTGTAATGATCACAGCGCAGCCCGCGCGATCATCAAACGCTTTACCTACAAAGCGACCTGTCGACTCATCACCCAGGTACTCCATATTCGGTTTCCACGTAATGGGTGTCCCAATCTCGACGCCTAATTGAATCGCATGATCCTTACTTTTTGCTCCAATATCTATGTATAGATTTCGATGATTCCGCACCTTGCTAGCATCATCAAACTTCGCATAATGCGCAGAAATACTCCCAATGACTCCCGTGAGCATCCCCTTCTTTGTGCCCAGCTGAACCTTTTGTGTTAACAACAGCCGATCATCATTCCCACCAAGCTTCTCGAAGCGAATTAATCCATTATCCTCAATCTTCTTCGCAATAAACCCAACCTCGTCCAAATGCGCAGTCACAATCAGATGCGGACCCGGCTTATCCCCTTTTTTTGTCGCAAATACATTCCCTAACGCGTCCACTCGAACATCATCCGCAAGAGATGTCACACGCTCTTTAATCCATTTACTAACCGGCTGTTCATTTCCACATGGTCCATGCAACCCCGTTAATTCTTCAAGTAGTTTCTTCATGATGCATCCTCCTCTAACATAGCTTAGAATTAGTATACCGTTTTAGTTAGGAATACGAAATAACGTAGTCTGAAAATAGTAGGTGTGCACGTTACAGGTGGCGTCGTTTTTATTGGTTCTGTAATCTCTCTTTCTGTTCAACTAATACACCGAAGTCAGTCACACTCTTTCTTAGCGTCGCTTCTGAATTTGGCTCATAGTAAACCGTAGAAAACTCATCGTGCAAGTTTTGGATCTCGTCGAACAGTCTTTCATACCGTTCTCTATCTAATTCTGATATCGCTCCGTTTTTATAGAAATTTGAGTTTAGCATCTCATGTATCGCTGATAGTTCTGTTGCAATAGGGCTTAAAACCTCTGCGTTCGTAAGTGTATTGATAATGGTTGAAGAAAAACTCAATTGTTTAAGATTCTCATGAATTATACGTAATTTTTGCTCTTCATCTTCTAAATGTCTTACTTCATTTATCTCAGTCGTAGCCATAAACAATTGGAACAAGCTATGGCCTAAAACGATACTCTCTTTGTCTGATCGTTTTTCGTTCTGCTCACCAACAGCATGTCCAACGGCAAAAAAGAGAGTTGCTATGAATAGAATTAAGATGGTTATGAACACATATCTCTGTATATGCGTCTTGTTCAAATTATTTGTTGTCTCCTTCTTGATTAGCTAAGTATTGATTTATTTGGATGGTATGATGCGCATCATGTTTAACAAATATCTTCAAAAAGCTCTCTGCAGTAAACGCTCTTTTCTTTCCACCAATCGTAAATCGATCTTCTGGATTAACACTTGATATTATCTGAATCAATTCTTTTCTATTCTCTAAAAAGAGATCCATAATCTCAAAAACAGAGTTACCCTTTAGTCCTTTTAAAACATTAAGATTCTGAACATCATGGTTTGGAAATGCCGGCAAATCAGCGCCATGATTCATGTTTGGTACCATATATAATAGATTGTGTTTATCCCATCCGTATAAGTGTCCAATGATTTCTCTTATGGACCAGCCGCCATCCTTGATAGGAGTGGTTAATACCTTCTCTTCTAAATCTTTATACGATTTACATCGCTCAATTAATTCCTCATATTGTTTAATCGTTTTTTTCATATGGTGTTACCTCCTTTTGGCGCCTTTTATCATCTATTCTCCTAATTTTTTTTAATTCCTCTAGAAGTATCCAATATTGTGGAGATTGATTTCCATCGAAAAAAAACCACCTAACCTTGGTGGTTTTTCAATATTTTTTAGTTGAATATATCTAATTGTGCGCATTCTTGCCTTCACTCGCGCACCTCATCACCTCAAATAGTCAGCACTCCAACAGCCATCGGCGGCAGACGTAGCTCAATCTGAGATCCATTCACGGTAAAGTCTTTATAAGGCAGTGGTTTTACCTGCTCTGGGTCTTCAAATGTATTATGAGCATTCGTTTCTCCAGCACTTAGAATCCTTCCTGTGATTTGATCTAATTTATCTTCATACCCTCGCACATCAAGTTGCACAGTGGTCGGGTTCTGGTGATCCACATGGCAGAAGCTGATGTGGATGCGTCCATCTTTTGTTGAGGCTTGGACGCTGACAGCCGGGATGTTCTCGCCGTTCCATTCGTATGGGTCACTTGCGACATCGACGTCTAGTTTGGTCGCGTCCTGATGCACTTTAAACATTTCGAACACGTGATAGGTTGGGGTGAGAATCATTTTATCCCCTTCTGTTAGGATCATTGCTTGGAGTACGTTCACGGTTTGTGCGATGTTCGCCATTTGCACTCGCTCGTTGTGCTTTTGGAAAATATGAAAATGTAGTCCGGCGACTAGTGCGTCACGAATGGTGTTCTGTTGGTACAAAAATCCTGGGTTTGTTCCTGGTTCTACGTCAAACCACGTGCCCCACTCGTCTACGATCATTCCGACGCGTTTGTCTGGATCGTATTTATCCATAATGAGCGAGTGTTTGGTGATTAACTCGTCCATATGCAACGCTTTTTTCATCGTGATGTACCATTCACTCTCTCGTGAATCTAGGGCCGAGCCTTTACCTTTAAAGAAGTCTCCTGGAATGGTGTAGTAGTGTAGGCTCAATCCGTCCATCAGCCACCCAGCTTCACGCATTAAGACCTCTGTCCAGTTGTAATCATCTACATTCGCTCCACCGGCAATTTTGTAGATTTTATTGTCTCCGTAGTTACGGACATAGGTCTGAAATTGTCTGTACAGATCTGCATAAAATTCAGGGCGCATGTTCCCGCCGCAGCCCCAGTTCTCGTTACCTACTCCAAAGTAAGTGAGCGGCCATGCCTTTTCCCGGCCGTTTTCTTTTCTCCAGTTTGCCATCGGGGATTCACCGTCAAAGGTCATATACTCTACCCATTCAGACATTTCCTGAACAGTGCCACTTCCAACATTTCCACAAATGTAAGGCTCCGTTTCTAGCATTTCACATAGCATCATAAATTCATGGGTACCAAAATGGTTGTTCTCGACAACACCACCCCAATGAGTGTTCACCATTCTCTTACGGTTTTCGCGAGGGCCTACACCATCCTTCCAATGGTATTCATCGGCAAAGCACCCACCCGGCCAACGTAGGATAGGGATGTTTAACTTTTTTAATGCAGCTACCACATCATTCCTGATTCCATTTGTATGGTCCATATCCGAGTCCTCGCCTACCCAAAACCCCTCATAAATGCAACGGCCTAGGTGTTCCGCAAAATGTCCGTATATGTTTTTATTTATTGTTCCTTTATGAATATCACTATTAATAATTGCTTTCTGACTCATCATCTTCCCTCATCTCTTTTATTTCTGTGCATCAGGTACAGGCCTGCCGAACTCTGGAAATCCGTCATCATTCCAAGTGAATGTCTGTGCTCTTGTGTGACGATTTGGATCATATAATGGATCGCCAGTAATCTCTTTATAATTACGAGCATGATAGATTAGCACATCTTCAGCTCCATCCTCTGAAACGGTAAAGCTATTATGACCGGGACCAAATTGGCTATGTGCGATATCAGTTGTGAAAACAGGTTCCGGCAGCTTATGCCAGGAATTTGCATCAAGCAAATCACTGTGTTCATCCGCGTACATCAATCCCATGCAGTAATGGTGATTGGTTGCACTTGCGGAGTAAGCGAGAAAGACTTTCCCGTTTCGTTTAATGATCGCTGGGCCTTCATTTACCAAGAATCCAATCCGCTCCCAGTCATATTCAGGGGTTGCAATCATTACCTGTTCTCCTTTGATGGTCCACGGGTTTTCAAGCTCAGCGATATAAAGGTTTGAGTTCCCCTCAATGTCTGGATCCTTTTGAGGCCAGACGAGATAGGATGTTCCGTTGTGACTAAAGTAAGTCGCATCAAGCGCAAAAGACTCCCACTTTGTTTTGATTTGTCCCTTCTCGCTCCATTCACCCTCCAATGGATTTGGAGACTCATTTTCTAGAACAAACATCCGATGATCAAATAAGCCATCTTTGGTTTCAGTTGTTCTAGCTGCCGCAAAATAGATGTACCATTTCCCGTTTATTGGATGTATTTCTGGAGCCCAGATATTTGCACTTAATGGTCCAGACTCATACTTTCTCCAAACCACTTTCGGTTCTGCATCACTTAGTCCATTAATCGTTTTGGAGCGTCTTACTTCAATACGATCATATTCGGGAACCGACGCAGTCATGTAGTAATAGCCATCATCATGTTTGTATACCCAAGGGTCGGCTCGTTGCTCTACTACTGGGTTTTTATACGTTGTATTTGTTGTCATATGTTTCACTCCTATGCTTGGTTTAGTGTGCCATCTCCTGCTCGGTAAGCTTGATGGCTTTGTTTTTAGCCAGATACGTTACAAATGCGATTAATACAAGCAAAAATCCAATAATGTCCATAGATGCTAGTAAGATTGCTCCCCAGACTCCCATCCAAATCACCGCACCTTTTTGAATGGTATGATCCTTGATTTTAACAGCTACTACAAAGGTAATCATTGCACCTATTAATACGAAGATACCGTACAACATGATCACCTGCAGAACATTGTTCACCATTTGAGAGCCCGCAATCGCAGTACTGAGTTCCTGACTCTCAAGTCGGGCGGCTCCCTCACGATCAAACCAGTTGTAATAGCTGAAGATCGTTAGTAATGCCGTACATGCATTCCAAATTGCTGCAACGATGAGTAACTTTCGCTCAATACCTCGTTTGATCGTCATCATCTATCAATCACCCTTTTATCCTTTGATTCCTGCGTTTAACTTAATTGCCTGGACAAAGTACTTTTGTGCAAATAAGAATAGGAGAAGTGTCGGAATAATGGCGAGTATAGCTGATCCCATTAATTGACCAATCATTCGATAGTTTCCGTACACATCTTGAAGGAGCAATAGACCTGCTGTTACCGGCATTTTCTGTACATCTGTATAAACGATAACCGGCCAAAGAAAATCATTCCATGAACCCACAAATGAAAATAATCCGCATACTATGAGTACTGGCTTAATTAATGGAAGAATGATACGGAAAAAGATGACGAAATCACTTGCACCATCAACACGTGCGGATTCGTCTAATTCCTTAGGGATTCCTTTCATGAACTGCCTCACTAAGAAGATATTCCCCATTCCTGCTAAACCAGGAACAATCATGGCCCAAGGCGTATTAACCCAGCCCAACGTATCAATAATTTTGTAGGAAGGGATGAGGTTTACGACATTAGGAAAAAACGAAATGGCTAGTAACGTGAAAAAGAGAACATCTCTTCCTTTAAATTTCATACGCGTATAACCATATCCTGTTATTGAAATAACGACTATGACAAGTAATGTATGTGTAGTAGAGATAAAGATAGAGTTCCAAATCCATTGGAGGATTGGAGCACTTGATGTATTCTCTAATATGGCCACATAGTTATCGACAATCCAGTTAACGGGTAGAAGTCGAAACCCTTCATTTACTACTTCTGTTTGTGAACGAAATGAGGTGGTGATTCCAAATAAAACAGGTACTAACCAAATGGCACTAACTAGAATTAAAAATGTATAGGCTAAATACATAGATGGACTAAAACGCTTACTTTTATTGAGTTTAATTGGTTTTGATTGAGTGACCGTTGGCTTTGCCATGTTGACCCTCCTTTACAGTTTGACTTCTACACCGCATTACGGTTCATCAGATAATATTGAATGGCAGAGATCACAAGAATAACAAGTCCAAGCATAACGGCCATTGCCGAAGCCACACCTGCAATGGATTGACCATGACTAAATGCCAGATCACGAATGTACATCATGAGAACCGTCGTACTTTGCTGTGGTCCACCACTTGTCATCATTAAAGGCTGAGCAAACACATTAAAGGAACCAGCAGTTGTCATGACTAAGGTGAAAATTAATGGAAAGCGAATGGATGGTAATGTGACATTAAGAAATTTTCGGAACGATCCAGCACCGTCAATTTCAGCAGATTCATACAAGTCAGGTGAAACCCCGTTGATTGAAGCACGATAAATAATCATGTTCCCACCGATTCCTGCCCATATCGTAATGGCGATAATCGTAATCCAAGCGTATGGTTGAGTTGCTGACCAGACCACATCTGACCCAAAGAGATTATTTGCTACACCAAGTTGCTTATTAAAGATTAGTGACCAAATAAGAGATGCAGCTGAAATGGAAATCAGACCTGGAATATAAAGCAATGTTTGAAACATATTCTTAAACTTTACGTCCTTCTGCTCTAAAGCAACTGCTATTAATAGTGGAATGATGATCATTAATGGAACAGTAATTAACACAAAAATGAATGTGTTTTTCATTCCATTGTAAAACTGCTGATAGAATGTTGAATCTGAGTTAAACAAAATCGTTCGATAGTTGTCTAAACCCACCCACACTGGGTCACTTATCATATTCCACTTGGTAAACGATGCATAAATTCCGAAGATCGTTGGTAAGAGAATGAACACTAAAAACAGAACAATATGCGGACCAACAAAAAGAATAGGACTCAGGTTCGCTTTTTTCATCTGATTTATACACTCCTTTCATAGGAAAAGCCGGGGCATATCGCCCCAGTCTCACCTTTATTATTCTTCTGCCTCTTCATCCACCACATTCTCTAGATCAAGCGCACCTTCTTGAATCTTATCTTCAACAAAGCGCTGCATTTCTGCTAACCCTTCATCAACATCAATCTCACCATGAACCATATCTGCTGCGTACATATCTACAGCTTCAGCTACATACGGATAGTGACGGTACGTATAGATGTGTAAGGAATCTGTTTCTTCTTCAGTAGACGTGAAGAAGGATTGTAAATAATTTTCGTATTCAGGACTTTCTGCTACATCCACACTTGCTACAATTTGTCCGGCTTCCGCCCATTCAATAGAGTTGGCTCTCATATACTCTAGAAATTCACCAATGCCTTGTTCCTTCTCATCTGTCCGATCCTCACTTGTTAATAAAGCAAAGAGGTGAGAAGATGCTCGATTGTGGAAGTTCGATGGATCAAAGGCATACGTGTTGGTTACTCCGTAGTTTAAGCTCTCAACCTGTGAGTGCCCAATAGAGCTCCACGTTCCATCCGTTGAAAATAGTACATTCCCAGACTGAAACATCAGATATCCGTCTTCCCCATATGGTGTCATGATTCCAGCCTCTGATAATTCCTTAATCGCTTCAATTGCTTCCTTCATCTCAGGCGTGTTAACCGTTGGATTCCCTGCCTCATCTTCAATGTCTCCATTTAAATTTTGAATTTGAGCCAATACAACCCAACCTAATAGAGAGTCATTTAATACATAATCGCCTTCATCTAACTCCCCTTGTAATGAAAGCATCTCATCAAACGTCACTACATTATCATCTAGAAAACTCTCTACTCCGTATTTAGCAAGTAAATCTTCGTTGTAATACATCGCACTACCATGAATGTCTAAAGGAATCGTATACTGCGTCCCGTCTACTTCTCCGGCTGTCCACGCTTCCGTTAAATAATTATCTTCTTTTAACTCCGACTGCTGTCCCATAATGGTTGTCATCGGTTCAAGTAGATCCTGATCCACAAAGTTTGGAACACGATCTGCGTGAATGATGGACAAGTCTGGAATTCCGTTCCCTGAATTCAACACTGTATACATTTTCGTGTACATGTCAGAGGTAATAACGTGATTCACCTTGTACTCAGGATCGGTTTCGTTGTATTCCTTTACAAGCGCATCCATATTGGCCCCGTCATCACCAGTTAAAGGTGTCCAAAACTCAATCGTAAACTCATCATTCCCACATGCCCCCAAAAGCATTGTTGCTCCAAGAACAGCAACCAGTCCAGTTACCTTTTTCATTTTTGTAACTCCCCCCATTAAAATATGATAGCGCTTTCAGTAAGTATAAAAAAAAACGAATTTACTACTTATTCTATACGCATATATAAATAAACCTAGTACCTTTTATTTATATTTGTACGTATAACTTATTTTTGATTATAACGATTGTTTCTTTTCTTAGCAACATAAATATGGAATTTTTCATACAATTGTATTCGACATCAAGCTGCAAAAAACGCAGAGAAATGTATCCTCTGCGCTTTTTTGCCTAATTCATTTTTGTGCCCCATAAGGCTTCTCCATCCTTAGATGTGAGTGTAAATGTATGCACATATGCAGCCTCATTTGGATTATATTGCGTCAAGAAGACTCCTTCATAGGTGGTCCCCTCTAAATTGATCTCCGCTCGGTTATGACCCATGCGTTTCCATGCTCCAGTCCGATCACCAGAGATTTTATTGTTCTTTTCCAACGTTACTTGGAGTGGTCGATTAATCTCTGCGGTTAATTCTGTTCCATGTTCTATTACTTGATAATCTCCAATTAACTCCTGACGTCCAACACTCTCTTCAACCTCTCCTGCATGTCTGTATGGAGAAACAACAGGCCATCCTTCTTTATTCATAAAGAACTGGTGAACTCGTAATTGATGCATTTCGCCGCTATCTGGGAATCTAGTATGAAAGACTACAAAGCGTTCATTCGTTTCAGAATCAACATAAATGGAGTTATGTCCAGGAGATAGATAGCCTGAACTTGTATCTCCCTCGTCAAATTGGAAATTCGCCATCAGTTTATTTCCGATTCCCTCATGGTCCCGACTTCCAACCTTGTTACGCACTGTCCCATCATCTAAAGACTCTGGAAATACCGCTGCTTGACCGGACCCATCTACATACGGACCATTAGGTGATTCAGAGCGAAAGACTCTCATTTGGTATCCACCTGTTGAACTTAATCCACCATACGTTGTAAACAAATAATAATAATTCTGTTCCTGGTCGTAGTAGACGTAAGGACCTTCGATTGAGTGACCATAGCCCCCTGCAATCTTTGTACCAAAATATCGATCAATCATTCGCCCGTCTTCTGTTGTTCCGTCCTCACCGGGGTGGATAGGTTGACCAGTCACCGAATCTACTTCTAATACATAAATTCCACCTGCCCAAGAGCCATAAGTCATCCACAAAGAGCCCGACTCGTCGAAAAAGAGATTTGCATCGATCGAATTTGTGAACAGGCGATAATTGTACCCACCGTTCTCTGTGAACCATTCTGGATTCGGTTCTTCTAACACACCTTCATCAATTAAGTCCGGTATATTTGTATTCTCCCAATTTTTATTCACATCGCTGTTTGCATCATACGCATCGTCTTCATGAAATCCTGAATACATGATTGTATCTACGTACTCAAAAGGTCCATCCATATCCTTTGATACTGCATACCCGATAGCTGAACGAATGTACGTAGAAGACACACTATAATACATCATGTACGCACCCTTTGATCCATCTTCGTTTACATAATGCTCATTCCAAATGACCTCAGGAGCCCAGACAGCATAACCCCCGCGACTATCTGCGTCATTCTCCCCCGCCCACTCAAACGATTCTGCTAAATTAGATGACAGGTCCCCATACATGGTGTTGCCTGGCGTAGTATAGCCATTCGTATAATTCTCCCAGTTAATCAAATCAGTCGATTTCGCGCCATCAATATGAGAACCAATCGCATAAAACGTGTCTCCTTCCTTCACAATAGAAGGATCGTGAACCGTGGCATTCTGAAATTGAATTTCCTCCGTTGTCTTTTGCGTCATTGCAGCCCCTCCGCTCTCACTATAGAAACCAACCGTCAACAAACCCAGAGCTAAAGCACCAGCAGCATAACCAATTTTACGAGGTACTCTCATCAATCAATCTCCCTTCAAGATTTTTTGATAACGCTTACATTAATATGCTAACATGTCGGTCTTATACGTACAACTATATAAGAAGTTTAGAAAATAAAAGCTATGGTTATGGTTTGATTGATCAAAAGGTAAAAGAAGATGTAGCAAGCCTCCTAGAAAAGACTTGTTACATCTCCTTTTTGATTATTGAAGTGCTTACTTTTGATTGAATCCGCTCCCTCTTCGTCGATTCCGCACTCTCTTTGTTGATTCTCTCCTCTCTTCGTCGATTCCGCCTTCTCTTTGTTGATTCCGCACTCTCTTCGTCGATTCCGCACTCTCTTCGTCGATTCCACACTCTCTTCGTTGATTCTCTCCTCTCTTCGTTGATTCCGCTCTTTCTTCGTCGATTCCGCACTCTTTTCGTTGATTTCACTCTCTCTTCATCGATCCCACTTTCGCACTCCAACACATGCCTCTAAACAAAATACCTCCTCCCCGCCTTCCTCATCACAACAACACCCAGCCAACCTCCAAGCAACAAGAGCCCCAACGAACCTGCCCATCCTGCTGGCCGAATTCCAACCCATTCCGCTGAGATTCCGACCATCATGGTCAAAACAATAATCATCAAAGCTTCAGCCAATCCAAAGATACTGCCGAAGCGTCCCATCATGGCTACAGGAATTTGATTTTGATAAAAGGTCAAGAATCCTGTGCTAGCGAAAATCGAAGCAAAGTCCATAATCCACACGGCAACTGCCGCACCGAGAAAGCCTTGCGAGCTATAATATAAAAGATAGCCCACAGCAGCTAAAACAGAGCCAAATCCAATCAGAAAATGCAGCTTCAATTTTTTCACAAATAGTGTGTTAATGATTGTCCCAGCAATAATACCTATCCCAAATATGGCTAGTAAAAATCCATACGTGGAATCTGATAAAAGAATCACTTCCTTCGCAAAGCCTGCTTCTATTGAATCAACGGCAGTCATCACAAAGATCGTTCCTGCGAATAGTAAATAGACTTTAACAATGTATACCGATGATTTACTAAACAACAGAACGGTATGAAAATCACTTTTAATCAACTTCCATGTGAGCGGCTCCGCTTTTTCTTCATTCGCTGCTTCTACATTAGGCAAAAGCATAATAACCCCGGCTGAAAGCAGTAAAGCCACCCCATTTACAATAATGGCTGTGTCGGTTGAACCTATCCAGAAGAGAACGCCTGCGATCATTGGTCCGAGAAGTGTTCCGCATGAGTTAATAAATCCTCGAAGTGCGTTAAACTTCTGACGGTCGCCTTCTGGAATCAGCTTTGTCATAATGACCATCGACGTTGGTTCAAAGATGGCTGTTCCCATGCACACAACCAGCGCAATCAAATAAATAAGTGGTAAAGATGGCATTAGAGGTATGCAAAAAATACATAAGGCTCTCCCTATATCTAACCAAATCATCAGGTGTCGAGTATTAACCCGATCAATCACACTCCCAGCCCATGCATTTGAGAATATGGTTGCAATCGGTCCGAGAATATAAAGAAGTCCAACAGCTAGAACCGAACCCGTTTCATTTAATACAGTAAGGTTTAGGGCAATTAAGTACACCCAGCCTCCGATATTTGAAATCCCAATGCCTCCCAGTAATAAAAAAAGAGTTTTCCATTTGCCCAATGACACCGCCTCCTTTTTATTTGAAAACCCAAATAAAAAAACTCACCCCCAAAACATACTTGTTTTGGGGGCGAGTATCCGTCGCGGTGCCACCCCATTTTGCTTCTTTATTACTAAAGAAGCCTCATCAGGTACGGCATGGCGAAAAGCCTGCGATACCTTATCTCTATAACGGGAGAACCCGTTGCACCATCAGGAATAGAACAATCCATCCGATACACAGCTCCAAGACTTGGTTCAGCATGTTTCCTCACCCCTCCTTCTCAGCTACCGGAGGTCTCTGTATATGGTTCCTATGCCTACTCTTCTTTTCATTGCTTTTGATGTGGAATTTCTCATAATATTATCCTTTTATTGGTTGGTTGTAAAGAGTTACTTCTCTCTAATTCGTGATACACTAAACAAAAAAGTAAGTGAGGGATCCCTTTGTCCAAACATCGTATCTATACAACAAGCGTTGCGAGTGTCTATCCTCATTATGTAACTAAGGCCGAGCGAAAAGGACGTACCAAGGAAGAGGTCGATGAGATTATTCGTTGGTTAACTGGCTATACGCAAGACGAACTTGAAGCGATCATTGAAAATAAAACAGATTTTGAAACATTCTTTGCGGAAGCAGATAAGATAAATCCTTCGAGAGAGTTAATTAAAGGGGTTGTCTGTGGTGTACGTGTGGAGGATATTGAAGAGACCACCATGCGTGAGATTCGTTATTTAGACAAGCTGATTGATGAGCTTGCTAAGGGTAAAAAGATGGAGAAGATTTTGCGAGCATAATGCTCATGGATGAACCTCTTGCCTGATCAAGAGGTTTTTATTTGTACTCTTTCTTTATTTATGTTAAAAATATAGTGATCACTCAATATAGAGGTGAATAGAACAATGAGCAAAAAAAGAGAAGCATTGCTTACAAGTGCAGAGCAATTATTTTATAAAAATGGCTTTCATTCTATTGGAATAAAGCGAGTGCATGAAGATGCTGGCGTATCCCTGATGACGCTCTACAACCATTTCCAATCAAAGGAAGAGCTTATTTTAGAAGTTCTAAGAAAAAGAGAGGAAAGATACTTCGAGCTTCTTAAAACCAACTCTCCTACTATTTTATCAATTGCCACTGCACATCTGGACTGGCTTCAATCTCATCAGAATGGCTGTTTGTTTTTACGTGCAAAAGAAGAGTTCCCAGGAAAAAATCATATGATTTGTCAGTATGTGATTAACCACAAGAATCACTTGATTTCGTTTATTGAAGGTTGCGGATACTCTGCTAAAGATTCGTTTCGTTTAGCCTTGTTGCTGGAAGGGGCTACAGCGATGTCAGAAATTCATGACACCAATCAAGTCCGTGAAGAAACGTTAAGAATGATTGGGTCGATTTTTCAACAGTAAACAACCCTTAACTCGTTGTTTACTTTTTCTTTCACTATAAATTATAGTGATCGTTCTATATAAAAGGAGATGATGACTGTGTGGAAGCTATTGTTTCCCGGTATTGCAATGATAGCCATTACGTATTCATTTGCTCGATTTAGTTTTGGATTATTTCTCCCTTCTATTACGGATAGTCTTGCTTTAACAGAAAGGCAGGCTGGTATATCAAGCTCCTCTGCTTACTTTGCCTATACCCTTGCCTTGTTAACCTCTTCATCCTTTATTCGCACATTCGGGCAAAAACGAGTCATTCAGTTTGCTGGACTTACTGCAGTGATCGGGTTGTTGTTGATCTCTAGCTCCTATCATTTTCTTGTGCTTACAAGTGGAACATTTATTGCAGGATTAGGAAGCGGATGGGCCTCTCCTGCATTTAGTCAGGTGGTCGTAAGTTCTTTAGAGAAAAAGGAACACGATAAGGGAAACACGTGGATTAACAGTGGCACAAGTTTTGGCCTTATTGTTTCAGGTCCAATTGCATTACTATTAACGGACCAATGGCGACTTGCATTTGCTTTTTTTGCTTTCGTAGCACTCATCGTGCTCATTTGGAACTCGTTTATCATTCCAGTTAAAAAGTTGGAGATTTCTAAAGTGAACCTTTTCAAGCGTTCCGTTTTCGTTAAAGCAAAATACTTAATGATTGCCTCACTTATAATGGGAATTGGTTCCTCTATATTTTGGACCTTTTCCAGAACGTACCTAACTGATCAATACAGTATGGGTCATCAAGAAAGCTCATTCTTCTGGGTTATCATGGGTATCTCAGGAGTAATCGGAGGTGTTGCAGGCGTAGTGATCTCCAAGCTAGGACTTCGAATGTCCTATTTGTTTGCTGTTATGGTTTTAGCAGCTTCTATGTATCTCATTACAAGTTCCTCTGCACCTTCCATTTACCTATCTGCTGTCCTGTTTGGTATTTCATACATCTTTCTGACCGGCTTGTTTATTGTCTGGGGTTCAAGGGAGTTTTCTAACATGCCTGCACTGGGAGTTAGCATTTCCTTTTTATTACTAGGGGTGGGGCAGACTGTTGGATCCGCTATTGCTGGAGAATTAATTCAAATGACTTCCTTTTCATTTAGTTTCATCATCTTTTCCATCATCTGTTCACTTGGCTTACTTGTTCCCGTAAAAATAAGTGACCTACAAAACTAAAGGGAGAGCTTCGTTTAAGCTCTCCTTATCTCTTAACTAAGTCAGATCGTAGCATCCCAAACACAACACTATCTGTCCACTCGCCCTTATTCCAATAATCTTGAATAAAATGGGCTTCCTTCCTCATCCCCACTCGTTCGCACAACCTAAACGAAGCTTTATTTCGCGCATCTAAATTAGCCTGTATTCGGTGAACACCGTTTTCTATGAATAGCTTTTGTATCAGCCCATGAACTGCTTCACTCGCGTATCCCTTCCCACCAGCCGATTGCGCAAAACTATATCCAATTTCAACCGTATCTTTCATACCGGTGTACCACACGGATAAATCACCAATCACTTTAGTCTGATTGACAACCGCTAAGCTTAAGGGCTTTTCATCTGTCAGTATTTGATTGTTTAACTTTTTCTTAAAATGAGCTTGTTTGTCTTCTTCCGTCCAGGCAGAATGCAGAAGGTATTGGCATGCTTCTTCATCCGAATAAATATGAAAAACATCCTCAAAATCTTCATCTTTAAATGGTCGAATTTGTAGCCTTTCTGTTGTAAATATCATCATTTCACCTACTACCTTTCTCACTTCTTTAATACACCATCTATCTTATCATCTTTAAATCATTGAAAACGATTGCAATATTACTCTAAGCTGTTAAACTGTACTTAGTTAACCTACTTTATTAAGTGGATTATTAAGTTTAAATGTCAAAGGAGGAAATAAAATGAACACGTTGTCTCTAACCTCTTGGAGCTTAAATCGAGTGCTCGGACCCTTACATTGGACGAAATGGGATGAAGAAAATCAAACGATTATCACTGAAGTGTCAACTCAGCCAGAGATTCACACCTTATTGGAGCTTCCAGGACTTTTGTCCGAAAAAGGATTTGACGCTATGGAGATTATTCATCCTCACTTTCCAACTATCGATGATGAATACCTTCAAGCATTACGCTCGGCCGTGGAGCATGCGGGTATTCGTTTTGATACACTCCTACTTGACTATGGAGACATATCAAGTGAAAACCCGATAAGGCTTAAAGCAGATCTTGCATTTATCAAGAAATGGATTAGAGTTGCTTCTAAAGTGGGAGCAAGTCATATTCGAGTAGTAGGTGGGGAAGCTCATCCGGATAACAAGGAGCGACTAGCTTTTGCTGCCGAGCAGTTAACCCATTTAGCCGAGTATGGTAAAGAAAACGGTGTTCATGTGATTACCGAAAATTTTCATTCCTTAGCTTCAACGGCTGAAAATTGTTTGTATTTAAATGAACAGTCTTCTATTAATGGGCTCATTTCAGATTTTGGTAACTTCTCTGCTGAAAATAAGTTATCCTCACTTCGAAAAACGGTTCCACATAGTACATCCATTCATGTGAAGGCTCAGTCAAATCGTGATGGAACGATGGATAAAGCTGAGTTAATTCATTGTCTAGATGTTGTTTCAGAGTTACAGTATTCAGGGCCCCTCACACTTGTTTACGATGGACCTGGAGACATGTGGGAAGGAATTGCCGAAGTTAGAAAAGTGGTTTCATCGTACTTATAATCCAAACGAACCGAGGCCGGGATAAAACTAAGATCAATTAGAAAATGGCGAATGATTCGATCGCAGAATCATTCGCCATTCGTGGTTTTATTTGAACAAGTGAGGGATTCTCCTGTAGCGGATTTATTGTTATGTTCGTGTTTTACTCGCTTCATCAATGTTATGTTTCGGCCTCGTTCAATTATTTCATATATATTTCAATCCAAAAACCACCACTACAATGACTGATTGTACTAAAACGGCTCCCATCTTCAAATGATCTTTTGCTACTTGCACTTGCCATTCTTGGATAGGGAAATGGACGGGAAGATATCCAACTTGGTGTAACCCTTGATTAAATTGGACCGAATTAAAGTAGAGAGATAGCGCCAATAAAGGAATGAGAACGATCATGTTATTCACAAAAAAGGTGAGTAGACCCATGACTAAGATGACACGAACAAAGTGCCTCCCCACTTCAGTTCCTCTGATTGCAGATCGTAGTAAAAAATAAACCATTGGGTCTTCTTTTTTCTCAAAAAACCATAATGGTACGAGATTCCAAGAACGTGCAGTCGACTTTACATCTATCACACTACTTAAAAGCAGCATAGCAAGTCTTACGCTTCGCTCCTCAGAAGCGATCAACCTCTGCCAGGAATGAATCGGAAAGATGAGATGTTTATGATAAAGAATGCCTATAAGTAGAATGCCCACAACAGCTATCACGACGAATAGTGAAGGAGCTTCCAGCAAAAACAAAAAACTAACAATTAGACTAAGGTGATATACAAAAGATAGGAGAGTGGGTCTTTTTGAACTGATGCTTATCATAAGGGTAAGCGAAAGGATATGCAGCATCCCTACTAATTGCACAAGGACAAATAAAGCCATGAATTCTCCTATCCCCAAAGCATAGACATAGTACAGAAACACGGTGAATACAGTAACTTTTATACTTTGTATACCGAGATTAAAAGCAATAATGCAGCGAAAGTAATTGCGCATATGCATGATTCTAGGAGCCAGATAAACCTCATCAAATTGATTGATAAAGCTTATGATTCCTTTGTTAAGTACAAAAAGAAAGAAGATTCCTGTGAGGACGATTGAATGATAATAAGATTCATAGCTCTCGTCTCTTAAAAACATCACCACTACATACATAAGGAGCATTGCAAAAGGAATCACACCAAATACACCACTATGACTGAATGCCTTTGTCAGTAGCTTCATACTTTGTCGCATAGACTGCTGATACCGTTCAATAAATAACTCTTTCATTCTGCAGCCTCTGTGAGCGAGAAAAATAGTTCTTCTAAATCAGACTCATTAAAATCCTCTGGACGAAGATACGACCGATCACTATAACGCAGCTGCCTTCCCCTATGTAAAACAACGATTCTATTACATAAATGCTCTGCAATCGTTAACATATGTGTAGAAATGATCAGACCACATCCTTCTTCTTTAAGTCTAATTAGATCTTCTTTGAAGAATTTTAATCCTTTGGGATCAAGCCCCATAAACGGTTCATCGATTACGAGATAGGTTGGATTTGAAATTAGTGCACTAATAATTGAGACTTTCTGCTGGGTCCCTTTTGATAATGCATGAGGATATTTGTTTAAGTGAATCCCTAATGAATATCTATCAATTAAATGGTTTAAATAATCATCCTCTTTAAGTTGATAAACCTTCTTTATGAATTGAAAATGTTCATTCATTGTTAGGTTCGGATACAACTCTGGCTTATCAGGAATGTGAGCAAGTTTCTCTCTTTGGCTCATCCAATCTTGTTTATCAATGGTGATCTGTCCGCTGTGAGGTTTTAGTACGCCTGTCATGTGGCGGATGGTTGTGCTTTTTCCAGCACCATTTAATCCGATTAATCCAACGATTTCACCGGGTTGAATATCAAATGTGATGTCTTGGATGATCTTTCGATTCAGATACCCCCCACTCACTTGGTTTATGCTCAACATGATCGTACCGACTCCTTTATATTCATCTCATCACGTTCTATTTATTTCAGAGTTACGCATTCTCATTCTATCTAGAAACTTCTAGATTTGATCACTAAGCTCCTTCTTTATTCGCTATCTCCTGAGGTAATCATTGAAACTTACATATAAGATGATATAATAAATATACTTAATTAAGTTCATTTATAAAGTATATTTGAGGGGAGATTTTCTAATGATTAAATTGGTTGTCACAGATTTAGATGGAACATTCCTTAACAATCATCACACGTTCAACAAAGAGTATTTTGTAAAGGTTCATGATCAGCTAAAACAAAAAGGAATACTATTTGTAGCATGCACAGGAAAGCAATGTGAACGTGTTGAAGCCCTGTTTGAGGGTATTGGTGAGGACATTTGGATTTTAGGGGACAGTGCAACAAGAATTAAAAAAGCGGGTCAGGTTATTAAAGATTTTACAATTGAGCGTGAGATTGCAATGCAATCAATTGATCAAGTTGGAGGATTTGCATCTGGTTTATCCATTATTGTTTGTACGAGACACGCCGCCTACGTTCACTCTTCTATTGATGAGGACGCATACAAAATCGTAAGAGGCTCATATGAGAAAGTCATAAAAGTAGATCATTTTAATGAGATCGAAGGAGAAGTTTTAAAAATAACAGTGTATGATGGGAAAGGGAGAAGCTCTCAACTACGAAAACATGTTGAATGTTCCCTACTTAACCAAATCTACATTGTAGATTCAGAAGCAAACTGGTTAGACATTACTGCATTAGGGGTTCATAAGGGAGAAACCGTGAAAGCGATTCAGTCCATGCTTGGTGTTACGAAAGAAGAAACCGTTTCCTTTGGTGATGGAGAGAACGATGTTGAGCTTATGGATATTGCATCTTACAGCTTTGCCGTAAATAATGCATGTGAGAATACCAAGAAGGCAGCACAATATGTTATGAAGCTTACAAATGATCAAGACGGGGTCTTGCACACCATTGAAGCTTTATTAAATCTTAACGAATAGGAGGAGGATAACATGGAAGCAGTCTTAATCATCCTTCAAGGTCTATCCTCCCTATTCTTCATATGTGCGACGGTTCTACTGATGGGTTTCGTGTCCTTACGGTATGAAAAACGTCACTCTAATGATTAATCAGTATGTATTTAGCTTTTAATACTTATTGTTAGGCGGTACACCTATGAAACGTTTAGTTTGGTTAGCCTGTTTTGCCTATTTACTAACAGGCATTGGACATATCATCCTAGGAAGTGTGCTAGAACCATTAATTGATCATTATGATGTGACCTATAGCGATGGTGGGCAACTCATTATGAATCAATTCTTTGGGTTTCTGATTGGAGTTCTTTTCACCCCATTCCTTATTAAGAAATGGGGAAGAAGACTGACGCTCCTGCTCGCCATGACCCTCTTTGCGACTGTACAGCTTTCACTCTATTCCTTAATTCCGTGGAACTCACTTCTTATGATTATTCCATTTAGTGGAGCCGGGTTTGGGATGATTGAAACATTACTCGCTGGTATGATCGTTGCTGAGCTTAAAGAGAAAAAGGCTTCTATCATGGTCCTGACAGAATTATGTTTTGGAATCGGGGCTTTAACCATCCCACTAATTGCTGCTTTCTTAATCGCTACAGGTGAATGGAATTCAATCTTCTTATTTGTTTCGATTCTAGTTAGCATTAGCTTCTTCTTATGGTTGTTTGTTAGAGTTGGTCAGTATGAATACATTCTTCGGAAAAAGCCTGAGATGCCTTCAGGTAGTCAGACGGTTAAAAAAACGTATACAAAACCAACACGTCCTTTGTTAATCCTGGGATCGATCTTTTTCTTTTTATATGTTGGACTCGAAATGACGTTCCCTAATTACTTACCTACGATTATGGCAATGACATCAGACCTCTCAAATGCAACAGTTGCACTTAGTATTACAGTCTTCTGGGGGGCCATGACTGTTGGGCGGTTACTGATGATCTTTATCGTCAATCGCTTTAGAATTTGGAACTTATTTATGGGAATGGTGGTCGGTCAGATGCTGAGCATAGGGATGTTTGCTCTATCTCCAAATGCTACATTCAGTTTCATCGTAATCTTTATTGCAGGCATTCTCATGGGAGGTATTTTTTCATTAGGACTTCTCGTTATTAATGGTGGCATCCCTGGTTTAGAGGACCGGACGACTAGTATTCTCATCGCCATGGGCGGCCTGGGTGGTGCATTACTCCCTAAGTTTGCAGGGAACTTGTTAGATGAATACCCAGTCCATGTGACTCTATGGTTTATGTTTGCCTTTTCTGTTGTGATGACCATTCTTCTTTTCTTCATCCATATCTCTTACAAAAAGTTGAATCTAGAAGAGCCTGCTGAAGTAATTAAAAAGACCAATCCAAAAACCCTTCAAATGTAACATCTGAAGGGTTTTCTATATTCCCCTATAAAGGATAGGGTGTATTCTCATTAGCCAGCCAGCGTAAGCCTGCGGTCATACTCTCTTGGAATTTAGTATCGATCAAAATGGTAGGTTCGTTTGGATGTTGACGTAGGTGTCCATTTCTCTCTAATGCATCAACCACCAGATCCTCTGATAAGTGGATTGATGAAATGACAATGAAATTAGGAGCAAGAGCCGCATTGTAGAAAGAGATTACTTCTGAAATGGCATCAACCAATTCTTGATCTGTTTGCGGTGGGTTTTTATCCATTAGAAATGGTAGGTATTTCCCCTCTCCAGCTAGCCCTAAATTCCCTTCAATCAACGTATGATTACTAAAGATCGTAATCCCTGGAGAACTCTCTTTAGGAAAATAGATCCCAACGATGGTTCCTGCCAACTCCTCGTTACACCGAATAAAATACCCGATGGTCGTAAGGTGTGCATCATTTTGAATCGATATTGGGACATCTGTATGCCTTGCTAATACCTCTTTAATACGCCATCCAGTAAATTGTTGCCCCCAACTGGATGTGACCTCATCTTGAAACACCTTCCCAGGGATAGATAATGCAATGTTATCGACTGTTATATCGCTATCATTTAAACAATTTAATATGGCGTCAATTAATCCGTCTAGTGACACCTCTGTATAATCCATCAACCACTCATGCTTTTCTTCTCCATAGAGATTAACAACCTTAGCTACAATGCATAAGTTCGATCGGTTGTTTTGAATAGAAAGTAACAACGAATGAGTATGATTTGCGTTAAATACATACTCGATGGCTGGCCTGCCCATTGGCGGTTGAATGACCTCTCCTTCCAGAATGACGTGATCTTCTAGTAGCTCCTTGATTAACGAATTAGTCGTCACAACACTTAGACCGGTTGCTTTCCCAATTTCCGAAGCAACCATTTTTTGGTTAGTAAACATAATGCGTTTGACTAGGTCTAGGTTCTGTTTACGAATCATATTTGTACCCACTTATTAATGCCTCCACTGTTTTTATCACATGACTCCGTTTTTACTCTTCCCTCTATCATACATGAGTTTTCGTCATATACCCATCTACCTTACAAATAAACGCAAATAGTTTCGTAATAAAAGGTTCATCCGAGTAGATTTGGGAAAACATGCTATGTAGGTATCAACCTAACAACCGTGAGGAGGATATCTATGATCCTACTTTTCGAAAAAGAGCTGTTTCATCGTGAGCTTAGCTTTCTCAAACGATTACGGGTGAGAGCGCGTGAAGATTGCCCCTTATTCGCCGTAAGCCTTGATGAAGATATTTATCAACTCGAAAAAGCTCTAGAGGAGATAAACGTAGAAGGCAATAAGTAGTTCATCCTGTCAAACAACGTTTAAGAAAACAGAAAGACGGAGGTGTCTATGATTAACACTATTACTAACAAAGAACTTCTATTCAAAGCATTAGACTATACGAGAGCCGGTGTATTAATCACAGATCCTCAGCTAGAAGACAATCCGATTATATACGCAAACCAAGGATTCTATGAGATGACAGGATATTCAACATCAGATATTCTTGGTCAGAACTGCCGTTTTCTCCAAGGAGAAGAGACCGATCAGAGTGAAGTACACAGACTGCGACAAGCCATTAAAGCGAATGAATCTTGTTCGGTCACTCTGTACAACTATAAAAAATCGGGTGAAGGCTTTTGGAACAGTTTAACGGTTGACCATTTGTATGTCGAGGAGGAAAAGAAACATTTCTTTATTGGTGTACAAAAGGACGTGACACGAGAGAAAGAGATTGAACGAGAGCTACTCGGCTCACAGCAAGAGATTGCGAGCCTTGCCTGTCCGATTGTTCCCGTATTTAAGGGTGTAGCCGTCCTGCCGTTAATCGGTAAGGTTAATCAAGAGCGCTTTAACCACATTTTAACTGTCACAACAGAAGAAATTGTAGAGCGCAGGCTAACAACCATCATTGCAGATTTGTCTGGTGTCACCAATGCTAATGACTTCCTTCTAGCAGATTTAATAACGCTTAAAGACGTCATACGTATGCAAGGGGCTGACCTGATTATCACGGGAATGTCTTCATCGATTGCGATGGATATTCTACAGACGAAGGATCTGCTTTATAATAACCTGCAAACTGCTGGCTCTGTTCAAGAAGTCGTTCAAGCCTTAATTGAACAAGAAAACAACAAGAAACTCGACTGAATGTATAGTCGAGTTTTTTTACAATTTGCATCTATTCTTTTTTAGATAAGGGATAAAATGAGTTTCCAGACACCTTCATTCCTATAACGTCCTCCAGACAAGCAGCCTCTTCCTCACTCACATCAATTGATAACAAATACTGAGCTTTTGAAAGGGTCTCTTCCATCTCTTCAGTGGAGCGTTCTATGCAGCTAGATAACACCTGATTATTTCCAGTAGAACGCTCGTAATCAATGATGTATCGAATATAGTCTGAGCTATAGACGTTGGACGTATCAACTACTAAGAAGGAGTCTTCACTTGTAGCCGCAGCTGTTTGTTTCACCTCATGGTAGACTTTGTGCAAATCGGTTCGTAATTCAGATGCATTAACTGGAGCAGCAATCCCATTACCCAAATCACTTCCTACTGCAAAAAGAAAGATTCCGACCATGATCACACTAAGTATTGTCCTTATCTTTGGCGTAACCGCTGTTAACGTAATGATGGCTTGCACGACAAGAAGAAGACTAATAAAAAGAACGACGCTATTCATATATCGGTTAAACCCTGCAAGTCTAATCGCCTCAGCTTCTGGCATTAAGAAAAAATACATCGTAAAAAGCATGATGACATAGAAGCCAAGAAATCCTACCGAAAAGGCAATCGTCTTTAGCAAGGAGGTAGGAGGTTTCTTTTTTAAAAACCAGATCACTATCACGACTAAAAGAACGGCTATGAAGCTACTTAGTAGTACTCGCGTATTAACCAGATCCCATTTAATCAGCGCTGTCCCCATTTTCGGTAGGAACGCTTCGACAAACTCCGGGGTTTTTGAAGGATTCAGAAAGGTATTCCGATTCATCGCAAATTTGTTTACAACTTCATTCGCAGGATACGCTTTATCTACGTATCGTTTCCATAGGAAATCAAGTATAAATGGAGTGACCCCTACAACCAAGCCAATGACCACGAGTGATTTCTTCTTAAACCAGTCTCTCCTGGAACCCTTTTTCTCTAAAAGTACATACATAAGTATGTAGATGAGTATTGAAACAAAAAAAAGCTTTCCACTATCTTTTGTCAAAACGAGCAAACTAGTAAACGGCACAAACGTTATAAGGAAGCTCCGCCTATCTTTCTGATAGAGGAGAAAGGCAAAAACAGAAGCGGCAGCGATGTACCCAAGCAACGGATCGACTAGTAATTCAAAGAAGTTATGCTTGGCCGATGAATGAATAGCGACCGTAATCCCAAGCAGGGATAGGAGCGCAATAGGCTGCTTCCATGAAACAAAAACAAAGGGTACACAAAGAAAGGCCGACATCATAAAAACATGACCAATGAATGCAATCGGCTCCGAAAAGCCAACAATGTGTACAAATAAAAATAAAAAAAGTGCCGAACCTGGTGGATAGTTCGTGAAGCCAACCATTGTTGAGTAGTCCGGCAGCCCACCAATACGTTCCATCTCTTTGACGACTAAACCCCAATGACTAAAATGGTCATATTGAAAAAAGAGCGTGTCTTTAACGAGAATGGAACCCACTACAAAAAATAGATAAAAAAAGACAAGTCCCGGAGACAGAAAAGAGCGAAGTGCATCTCGATCTCTGCGAATCAGGAACAAGCCACCTGCTAGCAAAATGAATCCTCCAATTAAAAGGAACCAACTCATATGCGGAAGGAGATTTAGCAGTCCTGATAGGAACAAAAAGACAACCGCAATGGAACAAACAACCGCTGGTGCTATGGCAGAGTGAATCCGATACCTGACATGAAGCCATAACACATAGCCGGTCAACGCAAGAATAAGAACGAATACACTAAGCAACGTTACGAGCATGTTCCGGTCCTTTACTTGCAAACACCCAAATCCGTTGAACGAAGAAGCTTGCTACAAATAGTAACGAATCGACGACCATCTTAATGATCACTGCATTTCCACTTGTATAGTGAAAAATGAGAAAAACAAAGCCAGCAGATAAAGACATCTGAACCACAGCTAAACTGTAATATCTAACTGCGCTTGGGAACGTCTTGGTATCTGTTCGGAACACCATTTTACGATTTAACACGAAATTAAAGATAGACGAAAGCACTCTTGATCCAACTGTCGCCACGATCACGAAACTAGTAGGTAACAAAGGTCTTAATATCAAACCAAACAAAGCAAACAACCCAATATCAATTAAAAATGAGAATACTGAAATGATCGCAAATCGTAAAAAGACATAATAGATTTTAATGGAATCAATAATTGGGTTAAAGTGAGACGATTCATTTTCATCTATATAGATCGTATCAATGGAAACCTCTTGAATGTTTCGTTTAAACGATCGACATGCAAGAATCATCTGCATCTCATATTCATACCGCTCACCCGTAACCTTAAGGAGGTCATTCAAAAAAGTAGCTGGAATCCCACGTAAGCCGGTTTGCGTATCTGAGATCTTCATACCCGCTGTAAACTTAAGTACCGATTTGGTTACCTTATTTCCGAAACGACTGCGTGCAGGGATATTATCTTCATCAAAATTACGGACGCCTAATATTAAATCAGTTGGGTGTTTTTCCAGATGCATAGCTACTTTCTGAATATCTCTTCCGCTATGCTGACCATCGGCATCAGCTGTCACAACGCCAATTCCTTTAGACTTCGATGTCATAAAATAAGAAAAGGCTGTTTTTAACGCTCTACCCTTCCCTTTGTTTACATCGTGGTTTAAAACTGTACACCTCTGAAGCTTTTCAATCGTTTTAAAGATCGCTGATTTAGCTGGACTACTTCCATCATTCACAACGATAATTTCCGCAAAATTATACTGTAAGATATTTTTAATCGTTGTCACTAGTTTCTGATCCGGTTCATAGGCCGGAATAACAATCGATACATTCGAAGGACCCACCTCATGCAACTCCTCATATACTAAAGTAATTGAATTGAAATTAACGATAGTATACAAAAGAAAGAATACAAATTGCGGTAATTTACTAATACTTAACATTATTAACAAAATGAATAAAAAAACGAGTGAATTGATGCTAAAAGGGTAAAACGCTAAGCTACTCTAAACCGTAAACACCGACCGATTAAAAGAATAGTTCATAAAACCAACGTATGCCTACATAGAGTACCCAGAATATATAGATAACGTATGTAACAATTGCACAGATTCTTAGGATGTTACTATCTGCTTTTTCCGCATCAGAAAAGGCTACCACTGCTAATGCGAAAATAAAGTATGTAGAATTTTGATCATCAGCGAAATAAGCATACGCCAGTAGAATGGATAAGATAAGAAAACATAATCGAGATCGATCTGTATGTTTATCTAATTGAAATGCTGTCATGGTTCCCCTACTTCCTACAATGAACAATCATCTGCGGACTATCCTTTGTGAACGTATCCTTCTTCCACGTACCATACAAGTGAAGCTGCTCAAATCCATGAGCTTCTAGTAATCTATTCAACTCCATTGGGTACGTATAACGTAAAGAGATCGATTCTTTTTCTGAGTGTAAAGTCTCCTCGTCTTTTTTCCAACTGGTCTCCGTCACGCAGTGTAAGATTTGAGTGAAATGATTATAGGTTTCTGTATGGTTCCCTACCTTCTTTTTCCCGTTCATGGTTTCAACTGTTTCACTAACATCATCAACACTCAATTCAGCTAGGATCGGATTTCTTGTATCAAAAATAAATTCTCCACCTACTTCTACATGGCGGCTTATCGATCGAAGCAGGGCATCCTGACTTTCATTTGTCAGAAAATGTTGAAAGGAATTACCGGTCATAAATATGAGGGGAGATTTCACTTGAAGATCTAGCTCGGTGCAGTCCTGCTGCTCAAATTGAATCTGAAGATCTGCGTCCATGGCCTTTTTTCTAGCTCGGTTTAACATTCCTTCATGCAGATCAACGCCAATAACGTGTAGACCCTGTTTTGATAGTGGAATCGTTAGTCTTCCTGTTCCACACGCAAGGTCAATGATAGGGGATTGTATCTTGCTTGCATACTCCATTACGTATATTAGGTCGTCTTGATACGATTCATGTAATGCATCGTATTGTGTGGGATCCTCATATTTTTGTAGATTTGATTCGAATATACTTTTCATGTTGATTCACTTCCTCTACATCAAATTCTTCTTCCGTAGGTACATCTCCATGTCATCTTTCGTTCGCTCAAAATAGATATTCTGGTGTTTACCGTAATTAAAGAATCCATGTTCCATCCCTTCGTACGTTTTAAATTCAATACAATTACCAGCCTGATTCATCTCTTTCACAAAGCGTTTGTTTTGCTCACAAAGATCATCTCCCGTTCCACATATCCAAAGAGTGTCAGGTACACTCTTTTTTATATGATGCAGAGGTGAAAAGTCGGCTGCCTGATCAAGAAGCTCTGGGTATCTTCTTCTCATGATGTCCACACCGTCCATATCAGCAGAAAAGACGATAAGGCCATCGGGCAGGTGATCAACATCTCCGACAGAAGCTTCCTCGTCATCCAGGTCAGAGAACATCATGGAAGAAACGGTGATATACCCTCCTGCAGAAGACCCACAAACAATGATCTTACTCGGGTCAACACCTATTTCGTTTGCATTTCTCCTTACATAACGGACAGCGGATTTCACATCACAAATCGCTTGAGGAGGAATAAAGCCTTCATCTGCACCATTTCGATAATCCACGCAAATGGCCATCATTCCGAGGCTTGAAAAATAGTGAGCTTGGTGCTGAAATTGATTGGGCAGCTTAGGATCTCGTTTAAAGCTACCACCATTAAAAAACAGAATGGCAGGACGGGGATGAATGAATTGGACGGTAGGTTCAAATATATGTAAAGTTAAATAACGATCCCCGACTACCTTGTAGGTTACTTCGCCAACTTCATAATCAAACGGAACTTTTTTCATAAGAATCTCCCTTCATATCTGATTCGATTTGAATAATATTCTTTATGACAACGCCGACATCATGATTCAATTTAATTACAAACAAATGGTCAGCCTCATCCGGAGTTGGTGGCTCGGCTAAGTCAGACTGTTAACCTTCCCTCCTATCCTTAATCAAATGTAAGAATAAAGACATGTGGTTCTTCTCCCACAGGCCTATCTAAACGAACAAACGCGTTATAATCATCTTCCCAGTGGATGGAGAGATCTCCTCGCAGTTTTGTAAATTCAATTGTATCTTCTCCATACTTTATTTCGAATATTGGATCAGGAAAGTCTGCGATCTGAATAACTTCAATTTCATTTATGTTATTAGGTGAATAGCTGTGCTCTAATGTATATTGTTCCGGATTCTGAAACGAGTAGATAAGCACGAGGATTGGAATTAGAGCTATGGTGAGCAACAGCGTCAAAAATAGTAGAATCCTTTTTAATGATCCTTCCAGTTGCATCCCCTCCTACAACAATTATATCTCACTTTTGTTAATAATCGGATAAATAAAAAGGCTTAGTTAGATGTTCATTCTAACTAAGCCTTATAAATTCTTATGGTCTTACAAGGATCTTGCATTGTTTCTTATCATTTATAAGCTTCTCGAATCCGTCTTCAACAATATTGTCTAGTTCAATAATACTTGTTATCACTGAGTCTACATTTAGTGATCCTTTTGAAAGGAGATCGATGGCTTGAGGGAAAATGTTGTTATAGCCAAGAGACGAGTTAATTTTCTTTTCACCCACAACCTGCAATGTTGGATGATATTGAATTGGTTTTGCAAAAATACTTACAATCATAAATTCACCGTTTGGTTTTATCACATCAAGTGATTGATTAAATGTAGCTTCAATCCCCGCTACATCAAATGAAACATCTACCCCACCATTTGTGTTGTCCTTAATTACTTGTGCTACGTCTTCTTTTAGAGGATTTAACACAACATCCGCACCCATTTTAAGAGCAATTTCCCTTCGCTCATCACTCACTTCTGCAACAAAGATCTTACTCGCCCCAGCTGCTCTTAAGCATTCTGAGAGGAGAAGCCCAATGGGTCCAGCTCCGAATAAAGCTACGCTGTCTCCAATTTTAAATGTACTCTTCCGGATGGCTTGAAGTACTACAGCAATCGGTTCCAAAAGGGCTGCTCGTTCAAAGCTAAGCGAGTCTGGTAGAACAAAAACGTTCGACTCCTTCACGACAGCATATTCAGCGAACCCGCCATATTCATGAATTCCATATGATTTCATATTCGCGCAAATATTATAATTACCTTTTTTACACGTTTCACATTCGCCGCAGCCCCAAATTGGCTCAACAGCAACACGGTCGCCAATCTTAAATCTCGTAACACTTTCTCCGAGCTCAACAACTTCCCCTGTGAACTCGTGACCTAATACCATTTGCTCCGCCGTAACAAAGTTTTTATGCATGTATTCATGGAGGTCCGTCCCACAAATTCCTGCGTACTTAACTTTAATTTTGACCGAATCATGTTTTACCGTTAAATCTTGTACGTTCTCTACTTTTACATCTTTAGATCCATAGTACATTAGCGCTTTCATTATATGTAATTGTCCCCTTTGGATTCAATCTAAGAAATTTGTCGAATCATATACTTATTATACGTAATGGGGTTATTTTATACAACTAAATAGACTAGTAATGTGGTTAAATATAATGATTTTATTTACAATATTATCAATACGAATGTAAACTAATACCTAATTACTTATGTAAGGATGTAATTTTATAGCCTAATAGGTCGGGACTTAATGAGGATCTGCATTCATGGCGAGGATAGAGCACTTTTTTGATATAAAGATTTTTCTTGGTAACTGTGTGGGGTTTCTTGTTGGAGTAAGTGAAGCTCTTGGTCTGGAGGTCATCGGTCTTGCTATTCGGGGTGGCTTCTTGGTGTCCTCTGCCAGCTTCTTGTTATAAGCACCTGATCCTTGGTTGGACTCGCCCTGGGCTTGGTTAAATCCCTGTTCTTCTTGCTAACGCCTCTGGGTTCTTGCTTAATTGGGTTAGGAGCTTGGTTTGTGGTCGATTGTTCTTGGTATTCCTGGCTGTTCTCTTACTAACGGTTGCGAGCTTGGTTGGACTCCCGTTTCTCTTGGTGTTGGTGCTCAACTCCTTGCTCCGAGCGTGATCGCTCTTGCTAAACGGGGTTGGTTCTTGGTGTCCACTGCTAGCTTCTTGTTATTAGCACCTGGATCTTGGTTGGGCACGCCCTGGGTTTGGTTAAATCCCTGTTCTTCTTGCTAACGCCTCTGGGTTCTTGCTTAATTGGGTTAGGAGCTTGGTTTGTGGTCAATTGTTCTTGGTAACCTTGGCTGTTCTCTTACTAACGGTTACGAGCTTGGTTGGACTCCTGTTTCTCTTGGTGTTGGTGCTCAACTCCTTGTTCCGAGCGTGATCTTTCTTGCTAAACGGGTCCGCCTCTTGGTGTCCTCTGCTAGCCTCTTGTTATCAGCACCTGGTTCTTGGTTGGGCACGCCCTGGGCTTGGTTAAATCCCTGTTCTTCTTGCTAACGCTTCTAGGTTCTTGCTTAAGTGGGCTCGGGGCTTGGTACTTAACTCATTCTTCTTGCTATTCTAAATAAAGGGGAGCTTTTCATCATATATTGGTTTCGTCATTTACCTCAACTTGAGATAAATCAATCAGAATGGAAGCCGTTTATTAAAAATGAGTGGTTTCGCATACATTATATGAAATTTGTTTATGTCTTTCAGTTTCTCGTTCTTTCTATACCTTTTCTAATGGGGGCCAGCTTCTCCCAGCTCAATATGTTTTCCATATTCCTATTAGCGATTGGCACCTTTATCACTCACGAGTGGATCCACATCGTTACAGTCTATAAAAAGGGCGACATGAGTTTGACTTTTAAAGGAATTTTCTTTTGGTTACATACAAATGCGGTCTTATCCAAACCACGATTCTTTCTATTTATGAGTTCTCCCTTTACCTTTTTAACGATTGTTCCGGGGACTTTGAGTCTTTTCACATCAGGAGAACTGCAGGTAATCATGCTCTTTGTCTGTTGGATCAACACATTCTATTCTGCTTCGGATCTTTTTAATTCTGTTTTAATTCTTTTAAAGCCACGGAACTCCAAGTTTTATAGAGGCTTTTATAAAGTGGAAGCTGTTTAGTGAGGTTGGGAGTCTACCTCCCCAACCGCAAAACTCCGCTCGCCCCTTTTATAAAGCCAGCTCGTTCATAGAATTTTGTATTCTCTTCTGCAAATGTAACGGTTATGATTTCGATTCCTGCTCTCTTTGATTCTGTTACTAATTCGTTTATAAGCTTTAATCCAATCCCCAGTCCTTGATAATCTGGATGTACAATGATGTCTTCCATATATCCGTGCTCTAAACCCATTCCACATAGATAGCCGAATGCAATTAATCTTCCTGAGTCATCTTTTACTCCGGCCCAGAACTGACATCGTTGAAATAAAAGTGGATAATCTTGATCTCTTCTATTCCAGCCTACGACCTCTCTTAGTTCTGGTACTTCATGTTGTTCTAATGGTAGATTGATTTGTGCAGCAAATGGCATACGTGCCTCCCTCTCTCAACATTCCTTCAAGGAAAAATCATATCCTTGGTATTCTAGTCGGAGCTTAAAGCCCAGCTTTTCTGCCACCGCAACAGACGCAAGGTTCGTCTCCATGCAGTCCCAATATGGTACATGGCTTGAGTCTAGACATTCTTTTATAAAAGCTGCGGCTACATGTTGAACAAGGCCACGGCCTCGATAGGGTTTGTAGGTTTCCATTCCCATACAATGGACGTTTCCTGCCACGTAACCTGAAAAGCAGTAGCTCACAATCTCATGCTCATAGATCATGCAATATCCTAAGCCGTGATGAAGAAATGAATGGACCGATGGCCAAAACGTCAGGATTTCGTCTTTCAATTGAGGAAGGTTTTTGATTTTGTTATTGCTTAATACATCTCGATTGAGTTTTACACATTGAAATGTTTCCGGAATATGCGAATTCGCAGGCTTAATAAACGATTCTTTTTCTAATAGATAGACTCTTTGGTTCCAACTGCCAATGGTTCGATGCTGAAATACCTTTTCAAAGGTTTGATTCCACCCTGAATGGTAACCTAAGGCTTCGAACCATTCTAAGCCAACCTTTTTCGCCTCTGCTTTAATTGTTTGATTAATAAATGGGTTTAATGCTTGATTAAAGAGTTCATTATCAGCGTCTCCAAAAAAGATAAAGCCATCGTTTGAATGCAGCCATACCATCCCCGTTTTCGGCTGTTCAAGATTATCCACGAACACGCGCCCAGGACTCGTCCCTTCTACTACAGCTCTAACTTCTGCTAATCCGTCATCTTGAAGCAACCTAAGACACTTTTGAAACTGATTCTTTTTCAGCTCGATGATCATAAGGCCCTCCTGAACATTATTTAGTAGCAATCAGTAAAAAACGTTTAGAGTTTGTGCGTATTCCTTTTTTTGCTTTATTTGTGTGGACGAATTGATTGAATCGATCCATGTCATTTGAATCCTCTAGAAAATTAGGGATAATTGGCGTGTGGTTTAAGAGAAATAACAGATCCTCTTCCCTTTTATAGTATTCTGTTGCATTGTATTCTAGTTCTACAATCGATCTAAAACCCGCTTCCTTTAACTCAGCTATATATTTTTGTTTTAACCTACCGTCTTGCTTGCCATAAGACTGTCCTCTTCCAAATGCCTTTTTTAGATTCAGCTTATCTTCTTCGCTAACTTGCTGTGTGATAAATGACCCGCCTTGCCTTAGGACTCTATTCACTTCACTGGCTGTAAAAGGAGCGTGTCTACTCGTCACGATGTGAAAGAATTGATTTGGAAATGTTAAGTCATGACTAGACATTTCGTGAAAGCTTGTGTTTAAGATCCCAGACGTCTTTAGATTACTTTTAGCCTTCCTTATCATGCTTTGAGACGCATCAATTCCAACTAGAAATACAAACTTTGGAGCCATCCTAATGACATTTTCTCCCCCACCCGTTCCAAGATCTAATAAGAAATTGGACTCCTGACCGATCTCTATTACTTTTTCATTGAAATCCCATACCGCTCCTTCAATTCCAACCTGAAGATCACTAAAATCCCAGCCGTTTACTTCTCCAACTTTGTTATAAAACTCTTCTTCATTCATAAGAGCCACAACCCTTCATCCGACTATTGCTACATTCCATAAAAAACAAAAAAATCCTGCCTTGGCAGGATAAGAGTGGTGCGATTACGGGTGCGTTTGGTCAACGAGCCTTTGGAAATCTTCCGGTGATGCGACCTCCTCACCCCTCCAAATCCAACGTGGTCGGATCTCTTCGTCATACACATATTCATTTTCATTAAATTGCATGTCATCATTTTCTTTATTTTCATTGCTAACGAATAACCCCGTCTGGCTAGCTGTCAGTTTGTTTTGCTCCACTAGATTTGAGTAGGCATAGTATTGTACAAGAAGCTGGGCTCCTTCAAGGTCTTTCGTGTCGTTACCTGAGAGCGTGTTACCTGATATGACTGAATCAGTGGTGCCTCCGCGCTCTGAGTCATAGCCCCCAATGGTGATACCAGTATACACATTTTCGTAAACGTCATTGTTAAGAATCTTAATATTGGTCGCAAACTTCCCTTCATGCTCGGACGTTGCCTCAATTCCAATGTCATTTTGATAAACGCAATTTTCTTCAATTAGAATGTCGCTCCCGCCGTCTACATAAATGCCACCCGCACTATAATCACCACCATAGCTTGGGTTATCGTAACTAGAATTGTGGTGCACGTCGTTTCCACGAATGACTCCATTACGTGCAAAGTCACGATCAGGGTCTGCCGCAATTCCTTCGTATCCAATCACATCAATTCCAATATTATTTGTATGGTGGACATGATTGTCTGCGATCAAAAAGTCACTGACATCGCCGTTTACAACAAGTGCCTCACTCCAGCCTAGCTTAAGATCAGTAAGCGTGTTATTTGTGATCTCTATGTTTGTAATTGGTTCTTCACCATACACCGCGATACCATGCGCATTCCCGTCCTTTTCATAGGTCGCAATGTCGTGTATGAACAGATTCGATAATTCGACGTGCGCACTTGGTCCATTTACAAGAACGCCGATAACCGTCTTATCTTCGTGCTCTGTTGTAACGTTTTCTACTTCCAACCCATCAATGATAACGTAGCTTTGCCCAGTTATTTCAATCATCGCTACATCATCGAGACCATCCTCAAGCTGTTCTCCGCTTAGGCGAACCTCTTCCTCTTCATATGCCTCAAAACGAATAGGCTGATCCTCCGTCCCACTATGCTGGATAATCAGTGGCTCGTAGTAGATTCCTTCTCGGATCGACACCGTTGTGCCTGCCGTTGCCCGGTCTGCAGCTTCCTCTAGTGTTAAAAGGGGTTCCTCTATTGTTCCTGCATTGTCGTCGTTTCCATCTGTCGCAACATAAAGCTGCGGGCCTTCTTCACTTGTTTCAATTTGTTGATCTTGGCAGCCTGCTACTACCATTCCAGCTAGCAGGATAAAGGTTGTATATGTTCGTCTCAAGCTTGTTCGTTCCTCTCTATCTCTATTATTCAATCTTATAACCGACTCCCCATACGGTTTGAATTACCTTGTAGCCTAGGGCTTTTTCTAATTTGTCTCGTAGATTACTAATATGGACCATGACTGTGTTGTTAGAGTCATAGTATTTTTCCTTCCATACCTGTTGGAAGATTGACTCTGAATCAAATACTTGTCCAGGTTGACTAGCCAATAGGTAGAGAATCTCAAATTCCTTCGAAGTTAACTTTAGTTCTTTGTCTTGAACCATTGCCCTGTACTTTTTCTTATCAATGATTAGGTCACCTAACTCAAGGATCGTACTTTCCTTTGCTGAACCACGGTAATAATACGCTCTTCGTAGTAATGCCTTCACTCTTACAACGAGCTCAAGTATATTAAAGGGTTTAATTAAATAATCATCTGCACCAGTCATAATTCCCGTAATCCGATGCATATCTTCTGACTTTGCACTAATCATTAGTATCGGGAGCTCATGATCTTGTCTTACTGTTTGGCAAAATTGTAATCCATCCATCTCAGGCATCATGACATCAAGAACAACTAAATCAATATCACTTTCTTTCATTTTTTGAAGAGCTTCGACCCCATTGCCAGCAAGCGTTGTGGCATACCCTTCATTTTTTAGTGAAATACTCACTAAGCGTGCGATTTCTTGATCATCATCCACGATTAAAATATGCTTAGACAACCGGTTCCACATCCTTCTTACTACTTGTCGAATGATAATACCTACAAACCCGCGATGAGAGACTGCAAGCTAAATCATTCGTTATCGTTTGAGCGAGAGTAGCCATTGTGTTCATACTTATTGCTTTATCATGACTCGTTCCAATTAATACTACTTGATCCCCGCTCTTTATACCATCTATATCGGTAACATCCATCATCAGTTGATCCATACATACATTTCCAACCTGATCCGCAAATTGTCCTTTAATTAGTATAGGTGCTCGTTTTCCTGAAACAGCTCTCGGATAGCCGTCTGCGTAACCAATCGATACGGTTGCGATTCTCCTTGGAGTATTAAATTGACATGTACGCCCATATCCAATCCATTCATCCGTAGGCACTGTTTTAATCATTGAAACCCTTGCTTTTAGTTCCATAACAGGCTTCAAACCAATTTCCCTCACCTCTCCAGAAGGAATACCAAAAAGCATGATTCCAGGTCTAACAAAGTCATATGTTAGATGGGAATGATTCATAATCCCACCACTGTTTTGAAGATGTGTTTTTCCGTATGGATAATCTCTTAATGCACCTAAGCATTGGTTAAAGCGTGCAACCTGAACATTTGTCGTTTCTACATCTATAGGATCTAAACTGTCTGCAACAGATAGATGACTATAAATGCCATGTACATGAAGTTGAGTATAGGAGAAGATTCCTTTGATATGATCGGTGTCAAGATATGCGTAACCCATTCGATTCATACCGGTATCTACTTTAATCTCGACTTGAAGCCTCACGCCTGCCTTTTCAGCAGCTTTTGCTAAAGCTCTTGTATAAGTTGGCGAGAATACACTTTGAATCAACCGAAGCCGTGACAGAGTCATGGCCTCGTCAGGCGACGTCAGTCCTAATATTAAAATGTCCACGAAGGGTAAAAGATTTCTTAACTGAACGGCTTCGTTTAGAGTAGCCACTGCAAAATTTGTTACACCTGCTCCAAAGAGGCTTTTTGCCGTTTGGTCCAGTCCATGTCCATACGCATCTGCTTTTACTACAGCCATGATGTTTGTTTCCCTAGGAATGGTTGAGCGGATCACGTCTACATTATGTAGGAGGTAATCTAGGTTGACCTCCACCCAAGCTCTAGATCGACTCAAGTCTACTCACTTCCCTTCCTTGCATAGAAAGCTCAATAAGCTCATCTACCAATGCAGAATAAGGAATCCCTGAAGCTTCAATCATTCGCGGATATCTGCTGGAAGGTGTAAAGCCTGGCATTGTATTAATTTCATTAAAGACAATCTCTCCATTTTCTTTAATAAAGAAATCCACTCTTGCTAATCCCTTGCACCCTAATATGCGATAGATTTGTACTCCCAGCTGCTGTACCGCTCTCAAAACATCTTCCTTCTGTCTTGCTGGAACGTACTGTTTCATCTCACCGGAGTGATATTTGTCTTCATAATCTAGGAAATCTCTACTTGGTTCAATCTCTCCGATCAGGCCGACTTCAGGATAGTCATTTCCATAGACTGCACACCCTACCTCCATACCCAAAACCATTCCTTCACAGAGGACCTTGTCATCAAAAGTAAATGCTTGTTCAATAGCTTGCTTTAATTCAACTTCATCATGTACTTTTGATATCCCATATGAAGAACCTGATCTTGCCGGCTTTACAAAGATCGGATACCCCACATCTTCTGTAGCCCATTGTTGTACCTGTTCAAATTGATACTCATATCGACCAAATGAGATAAAGTCGGTGGTACCAATGCCCGCGCTCTTCACTAATTGTTGCGCGATCACTTTATCCATACAAAGAGCGGAACTTAATGTCCCGCAGCCTACATACGGGATGTTTGCGATATCCAATAGACCCTGAATCGTTCCGTCTTCCCCGTTTTTTCCATGAAGTACAGGAAAGTAACAGTCGATTTGTATGTAAGTGATGCTTTCATTCTCTAATAAAATGAGTCCTGGCTTATGATGATCGGGGCTGACAACCACTCGTTTCAAAAAGGGACTTCTTGCCCAACTTCCATCCTTAATCTGCTGACTAATTCCATCAAATATATACCAACTGCCTTCCTTCGTAATCCCAATTTGAATGACATTGTACTTCGTTACTGATATCGCATCAATCACCGCTGCGGCTGATTGTAAGGACACCTCATGTTCACTTGATACGCCTCCAAAAAGAATAGCTACTGTTTTTCGTTCCACGGTTCATCTCTCCACTCATTTGTTAGTGAGTTCATCATAAAAAAAACCATTTAAGAAAGCAGAAAGAAAACCTTAAGAATCTTAAAGAATGAAAAGAATACAAAAAAAGCCTTTACAGAGAAACATCCTGTAAAGACTTAATGTCCTTTTAACGCAGGCAAGGTTACATAAAATGCTGTACCTGCTTGATCACTCGTGACGCGTATTTTTCCACCATGTAATTCAACAATGTTTTTTGCAATCGCAAGCCCTAACCCAGAACCACCAGTGTCCTTTGTTCTAGACTGATCAACACGATAGAACCGTTCAAATAAAAATGGAAGCTCAGCTTGAGCAATGGGCTCCCCGTAGTTTCGGATTTCAACTTCAACAGCTTGATTTAACTGACTTAATCGAATATCAATATGTGGGGCATCTGATCCATACTTAATTGCATTTTCAATAATATTACCAAACACTCTTGAGAGCTTTTCACCATCTACAGTGTGCTTAACTTCATGCTCAGGAAGCTTCATCCTAAAGCTCAGGTTTGATTGCTTCATCTGCAAATAAAAATGAGATGCCATCTGATTAAGAATCTCTTTTAAATCAATTTCCTCTTTGTTCAGCATTAACTTTGGATTCTTTGTGCGTATATATTCAAAGAGATCATTCACCATGGTATTCATTTGTTTTGTCTTATCATAAGCAATATCAGTGTAATATCTCAGAGTAACTTCATCTTTATATTGATCTCTCTGAATTAAATCAAGATAACCGATGATAGAAGTGAGCGGCGTCCGAAGATCATGTGAAACATTTGTAATTAACTCTGTTTTTGATTGTTCAGCCACCCGCTCCTCATCCACGGTGATTTCTAGCTTTTTAATAAGCTGATTCACTTGTAGTGCCAGCTGTCCAAGCTCGTGATTCTCTTTCACTTCGACACGTTGAGAAAGCTCCCCGCTTGCCATTTTTTTGAGGTCCGCTTCAATTTTCACGAAATAACGAATGTATCTGTGAGCAATAACTAAAAAACAAAGGATAATTCCAGCAAAAAACAAAACAAAGATAAGATCAAAGAAAACATACTCATAGTAGGTAAGTGCTTCATAAAAGGATACGGCTATTCGATCGAACACATTCACATAGTCATTTCGAGACATCCCATAAAAAAAGTGAAGGCTTGCTATTAAAGCAGTAGTAAAAAAACCACTTAACAATAACATGATAAATATCTTAAACATAAGAGCTACGTACCGTTTATTCAATCAACTCTTCCTCTCCCCATTGATTCTTCCCTAAACCAAACACGTATTGTATCTAGCATACCATTACTTATAGAAATCGAATCTACAAAAACTAGATCATCCCACACCGCACCTGTCTCTTCCATTTTATCGTCATGATAATAAAGCAAGATGACTTGTTCCTCATTAGGTAATGTAGCAGGTGCACTAAACAGTATGATGGGTACCAAACAGCATATACTAGCAATCAATTTTCTTATCAACTCTACTCATCTCCTTCATATACGAGCTTATCCATCTAATCATAAGAAGAAGAAAAGAAAATCTTAAGAATTCTAAAGAAATAGCGGGGATGAGGTTGAAGTGGAGCGTTAGAGAGCATCATCCCATTTTCAAATTCAATTTCAGGCTAACTAAAAACCGTCCCCGACAAGGGCACGGTTCGTTTTCACTTAATCAATACGGAAAAAACCGTTTCAATCTGACCGATCACATCTTCATCATCGTCTAAAAAATAGGTAATGACTGCATATTGATTTTCATCAAGTCCTTGAACGCTGAACGTATTCCCGTCCAATTCACCTTCAGTTAAGCTAGAACCTCTATATGTCATGAGGTGATGAATAACCGTTTGTTGCGTATCGTCACTTAGCTCAATTTCGAGTGTTTCTTCAAGATCTGCTTCATTAACGAATTCTGTAGCCCTTGCAGATCTGTCCTCACTTTCTTGGGAGGTGTTTGATTCGTTACAGTCGTTCCAGCAAGCGACAGTCGATTCCGATTCTAGTTCTTCACTCGTTGAATTATAGATTGAAACGGTAGGAGCTTCATCCGGTAATGGCTCAGCGCCTGTTTCTTCGGACTGGTCATCTTGAATGGCGTTACTCGAGCATCCCACTAAAAAGAACAGTATAAAAACCATGGTTATCTTCTTCATCCTGTCACCTCAACTTTCATTTAATCAAAGGGTAGTTCACTATTCTTTGCTCCGTTTCATTTACAAGCTCAAGCTCGGTTGCATGAAAGTCCAAGGCTGCCAGCTGCATGGCATTTGCGAACACAATTTGATCAGATTCTGTGACAAGATCTTCATCAATTGTGTAATGGACGGATGCGACATCCTTTTCAAGTGATGTATGATCGATTTCGATTCCTTCTACGATGGCCGTTGAATAGGACAGCTCATGTTCATTAACTGTTTTCATCTCTTCTACAGTTTCTTCAAAATTCAACGATTCTCCATCAGCTCCTGTAACGTCTTCACCTAACAAGCCACCGGGTAAGAATAAGGTCTGTTCGAGTTCTGTATCGTAAAGGGTATAATAGCCACGTGTTAGACCTCTTTCTTCTTCAATGTTCATCGTTTGATCTAGCGGACTTCCACCTACAATCATCTCTCTACCACCACTCGGATCTAAAAAGATCACTTCTTCAACCCCATAAAGATCGCTTATCCCAGAAAATGATTGGTAAAACAATCGGTTTTGAGCAGAGGTTGTGGAAAGCAGTGTGTGATCGTTGGTATTAAATTCAACCGTTAGCTCGCCTTGCTCTAGAGACAATTCAGTAAATGAGCTTAATATGTCCTGTTCAGACGGATCACTTTCAAACAAGGACCTCTCAAGACGTTCTTCTCGTGATCCGTCTAAATTTCGCTCTCGATTAATTGAGAATGTTGTAATGAATTCAGTCTTTGCGTCCACGTAATCCGTCTGAATCGTATAATTTTCACTTTCCTGTACTTCCTCATAAGCTTCTTCATTCTCCTCCTCTTCATCATTTGTATCATCTGTTTCGACTTCCTCTGCGTCTTCCTCACCAGAATCCGTTCCACTCTCTTCCGTGTTATTTTCAACTGGTTCTACTGGATCTGTGTTTTGAGTTTGTTCATTTGAGGTATTACAACCAACAAGGATACAAGCAACCGAAACCATACCAGTTATTGCTGTTACCTTTTTCAATTTAATCCCTCCCTTTTCTTACCATACCCGTATAGAGGTTGGACTAAAAGGTTATTTATCATTTCTTCATTATCATTGTAAAGATACTAAATGATAATGATAAAATAGGCTTTATCCAAATATCCCGCAAAACAGCTTACATTTTTGATAAAAAAGATTAATCATACTTGTTGACAAACAGTAATAATTATTTAATAATAAGTATGTAATTAGAATAACTATCATTAAGCGATGACTTAATGTTCATATTAGGAGGATGTTTATTTATGTCACTTATCGGTTCAGAAGTACTTCCATTCACAGCACAAGCTTATAAAAATGGTGAGTTTGTTGAGGTAACAAACGATAGCTTTAAAGGTCAATGGAGTGTTGTTTGCTTCTACCCTGCTGACTTCAGCTTTGTTTGCCCAACGGAACTCGAGGATCTACAAAACCAATACGCAGATTTAAAAGCACTTGGTGCAGAAGTATACTCTGTTTCAACAGATACTCACTTCGTTCATAAAGGTTGGCATGATAGCTCTGAGAAAATCGGTAAGATCACGTACACAATGATTGGTGATCCATCACAAACAATTTCTCGTAACTTCCAAGTTTTAAATGAAGCATCAGGTCTTGCTGATCGTGGTACGTTTGTTATCGATCCGGATGGTATCATTCAAACAGTTGAAGTGAATGCAGACGGTATCGGTCGTGATGCGAGCATCCTAGTAAACAAAATTAAAGCAGCTCAATATGTTCGTAACAATCCAGGTGAAGTATGTCCTGCAAAATGGGAAGAAGGTACAGAAACACTTACACCTAGCCTTGATCTAGTAGGTAAAATCTAAGGAGTGTCGTAAAACATGGTTCTGGATACAGAGATTAAGTCACAGCTCAACCAATATATGCAGCTTTTAGAGAATGACATTGTGATTAAAGTGAACGCGGGAGACGATAAAGTATCAACAGATATGATTGCTCTTCTCGATGAACTTTCTTCCATGTCTGAGAGAATTACGATTGAAAAGGCTGCTCTACCCAGAACGCCAAGTTTTAGTGTAAACCGTGTAGGAGAGGACACTGGCGTAACATTCGCCGGTGTTCCTTTAGGTCATGAGTTCACATCTCTTGTCTTGGCATTGCTACAAGTAAGTGGTAGAGCTCCAAAAGTGGATCAATCGGTTATTGATCAAATTAAGCAAATTAAAGGTGAATTTCACTTTGAATCATACATTAGCTTAACGTGCCATAACTGCCCTGACGTTGTTCAAGCGTTAAACATGATGAGTGTATTAAACCCTAATATCACGCATACCATGATTGACGGAGCAGCTTTTAAAGATGAGGTTGAGGATAAGCAGGTTATGGCTGTACCAAGCGTTTTCTTAAACGGTCAATCGTTCGGAAGTGGTCGTATGAGCACTGAAGAAATCATTGCTAAGATGGGTGTTGGCGTTGACGCGGAAGAGCTAGCTTCTAAAGATCCATTTGATGTTCTTGTTGTTGGCGGTGGTCCTGCTGGTTCAAGTGCTGCGATTTATGCTGCCCGTAAAGGGATTCGTACTGGAATCGTCGCTGAGCGCTTTGGTGGTCAGGTAATGGATACATTAAGCATTGAAAACTTCATCAGTGTTCCTCACACAGAAGGTCCAAAGCTTGCTGCAAGCCTTGAAGAGCATGTGAAGAATTACAATGTCGACATCATGAACCTTCAAAAAGCGAAGCATTTAGAGAAAAAGGATCTCTTTGAGGTAACCCTTGAGAACGATGCCGTACTCAAAGCAAAAACAGTCATTCTTTCAACTGGTGCACGCTGGAGAAATGTTGGCGTACCTGGTGAAGAAGAATTTAAAAATAAAGGTGTGGCTTACTGCCCACACTGTGACGGTCCATTATTTGAAGGCAAAGATGTTGCGGTTATCGGTGGAGGAAACTCCGGAATTGAAGCGGCAATCGACCTTGCTGGGATCGTTAACCATGTAACTGTTCTTGAGTTCGCGCCTGAGCTTAAAGCAGACAGCGTCCTTCAAGATCGTGTGAATAGCCTACCAAACGTCACGGTTATCACAAATGCACAAACAACCGAAATTACCGGGGACTCAAGTGTAAACGGGATTTCATACAAAGATCGTGCAACAGAAGAGATTCATCACGTTGCCTTACAAGGTGTGTTTGTTCAAATTGGTCTCGTACCAAACACAGAATGGTTAGATGAGTCTGTTGAACGTACTCGTATGGGCGAGATCGTAGTAGACAAGCAAGGCGCAACAAGCGTCAAAGGTCTATTCGCCGCCGGTGATTGCACCGATAGTGCGTACAACCAAATCATTATTTCCATGGGATCAGGTGCCACTGCATCACTCGGCGCATTTGATTATTTGATTCGTAACTAAAATAGCACTCGTTCTATGTAATCATAGGGCGAGTGCTTTTTATATTTAAAGTCAAAAGTAACAAAATGGCTTATTAAATTAGCGCAAAAACTCAGCCAGTTGTTGTTCATGCTTATCCAGTATAATTTGTTTAGACTTAATGCCTTGCTCGTGCAGCATAGTAATGTTTTCAATGAGAAAATCGTTACTGCCAATAATATAAAAGATGCCTTGCTTATCTGTGGTTAGTTTTTTCACATGTGTATAGTATTCTTTTCGGGAAGAAACAAACTGTGCTGTGAAATTTTTAGCAGTTGCGGATGTAAAAATAGAAGGAAATAAGAAATTCTTACTTGAGTCAATGTTCAAGGAGTGAATCTGATTGACGTTATCAGCTCGTTCTAAGTAATCAAGGACAAGCGGTCTGAAGGTTGCTAGTCCAACACCTGAAGACAGTAAATAGACATTTCTGCCTTCTCTTTTAAGCGGTACGTTTGAATGAGTCTTAAAGATAGCCACTTCATCGCCAACCGCTAGTTCTCTTAATATTGCTTTAAACTCAGAGCATTCCTCTTTAATACGTGTTGTAATACCAATGGTTTTCTCGCTCGGTAAAGTGGAAATGGACATATGACGAATTAGACTACGATTAGGCTTATCCCCAACATTAAACCCTTTTAGTGCAAAGTGAGTGTGAGATCCCTCTTCCCAAGTAAAACCTTCAGGGCAGTCAAGAAAATAAGTTTTAATTTCAGGCGTTTCTTCGACAATTTGATTGATTTTCGTCCAATAAATACGTATGATAATCTCCCCCACACTTAGCTAATTAAGATTGTTACTTATTAGTCTACATTAATTGATAATTATTCTCAATGTTTAACAGACAAAAAGTAGTACTTATATAGTAAGAAGATAAACATAATGCTTACGTTTGATTTCATTCTGATGTCTTTTATAGATTCAAGAGCGTTTACTTAAACGCCCTCTCACTCAACCTCTGCTTCCGTCGATCAATCGTATCGTAATATTTCACCTTTTTTTGGAGCACTTTAAGACTGGCTAGTTTCTGATCAATCTCTTGCTGTACTTTCTCTGCATGTGCTGCCATTAACTTTTTTCTTGCGGATATAGTATCTGGTCCCTCTTGGAACATGGTCACATATTCCTTGATAACCCGAATTGGCATGTCCGTGTCACGTAGCGTTTTAATGAAAGCAATCCATTCAATATCTGTATCTGTATAGCTTCTGTTTCCGGATGAACCACGCATGATTGCTGGAATTAATTGTTCTTTTTCATAATATCGCAACGTAGATGCTGATAGTCCCAGCTTTTCTTTGATTTCGTTCATTGTGTAGTGGTTCATATAGGCAAGTCCTTTCCGTTGACTTAAAGTGCACTTTAAGTAGTATGATAAGTTCATCTTAATAGAGGAGTGATTTGATGTCTAACAAAATTCTTGTTGTTGTGAGTAGTTTTCCAAAATATCCGGATTTAAATAGAGCGACTGGCTTATGGTTAGGCGAAGCTGTTCATTTTGTGAAAAAGGTAGAAGACGCAGGGTTTGAGGTGGATTATGTGAGTCCAAAAGGCGGCTACACGCCAATTGATCCTCATAGTCTGGCTGCGGCTGAAGAAATTGACTGGGAGTTTTATCTGAACCCAGAATTCATGAAAAAGCTTGGGAACACGTTAACTCCTGAAGACGTGAATCCAGCTGATTATGCAGCCATCTACTATGCGGGTGGTCACGGAACAGTCTGGGACTTCCCTGAAAACGAAGGTCTTCAGAAGATTAGCCAAACGATTTACAACAATGGCGGAATTGTTTCTTCTGTATGCCACGGCGCAGTAGCGTTGTTAAATCTCAAAACCGAAGACGGTAATTACCTGATTGCCGATAAAGTGGTAACAGGCTTCACAAATGAGGAAGAGAAGCTTGTTGAACTTGATAAGCACCTTCCATACCTCGCTGAAACTGAACTGGTTAAGCGAGGCGCGCAGTTCCAAAAAGCAGACAAGCCGTTTGCACCATATGCTGTTGAAGACGGACGCCTAGTAACAGGTCAAAATCCGGCTTCAGGTGGCCCAGTTGCAGATCTAGTGTTAAAACAACTTCAAAAGTAAAACAAATAGCGACCGGTCCTAGTAGGGCTGGTCGCTTCTTTCTTTTAAAAGAAATCAATAAGAGCAGGCTCGTCTCCAGGAATAAGTGATACAAAGCGTTGGATTGCTTCATTATCGCCTTTGATCAAGCCTTGCTTCAGATAAAATGAAGGTCTTCTGTAGCCTAGCATTAAGCTGGTTAATGTCTGGATCGTCATCGAGATTGTCGGCTGCTCTGATGACAATCCGCAACTTCCTTGCCCGTCTTCAATCGAAACCGCAAATGTCTGATTATTCCACTCAGCATAAGCGTCTTCAATTTGAAGCGTAAAGCTCATACTTGTTCCCTTAGTAAATGGATACTCTTTTAAGAATGCTTCCACCTCAACAATTCGTGCCATGAAGTAAGGATGAATCGCTGCCTTTGCTTTAGGGTCCGGAAGAAAATATGCTACATGTTCTGAACCGGCTGCTGTTATCTCAACGGACTCAACCATCGAATCATGCTGTCCAATAAATGAAAGCAGTGCCTTCAGTCCGCTACTCTCACTATAGACAAGCTCTTCTGTCTCAAACCGATGATTCTTTACCTTATAGACCATGTAAGCAGTAGGCACACCTGAAGAATCGGTATAAAGAACAGTCTCATGCTTTGCGTATTTCTCCACAAGCGCTTCCCACCACCAGTTCTCACGGACAAGCATTCCATGACTACAGCTTTTGTCATACAGGGTGCGAATACGAGGGTCAGCAAAAGGAATTCGTTCGAACTCTCCCTCAAGCTTTCGGTCTGGTTTCGGAAATTCTGAGAGCTGCAGCGTATACGTCGCCTCATCAAATGCAATCTCCCAACCGAACTTCCGGTAAAACCCTATAGCAAACGGGTGAAGATAAGAAAGCACATGCCCCTCTTCTCTCATCGTTTTTAGTGTATAACTCATTAGCTGCGTAATGAGGCCCTTGCGTCGTTGCTCAGGATAAGATGCTACTCCGGCAAGACCACCCATTCTCATCGTATGACCAAATACATTTACATCAAAATCCAACAGCTCTACTTTTGCTAGAACTTTCCCATCAGATACCTCACCATATGTTGTAGCATCGTTCCACGATCGTTTCGCCCGTGCACGTGATTCCTCTGGGTCAGCTACTTGAAAAGCGTAACAATCTAACGCATAAGCTTGTTCAAATTCATGATCTTCTAAACGTCGAATGGCCATGTGAAACCTCCATATCTTGGAATATCTCTAGTTTAGCATAAGCGTGTACTCTATTTAACCTAAAAAAACAGGGTAGATCTAAGATCTACCCTGTGATCGTTCATAAACATATTCTTTAAATGAGTTGTAGACCCAAATGCTCACGAAAGCTATGACCACTATACGCCTCTCTAAACAAACCTACTCGCTGTAATTCAGGAACGACTAAATCGACAAAGTCTTCCAAGCTCCCAGGTAAGGTTGGTGGCATTAGGTTAAACCCGTCCGCTACTCCGGCCTCTACCCATATCTTCATTTGATCGACAATGTCCTTTGGCGTTCCAATGAGTGTGAGGTGTCCTCCACCTGCACTTAGATACCCTATTAATTCCCTCACCGTTGGATTGGTATCGTTTATAATCTCTAAAACGGTCTCGTAGCGACCCACTGGCCCGGTAAACTCTTCAACTGGTGGGAGGGAAGGCACTTTTTCATCAAGTGCCCAATTAGAGCAATCTTGTTGAACAAAGAAACTTAGTTGCTTTAAAGCAGCCTCAATCGGTAATCGTCCATCGAGCTCCGCTTTTTTCTTTAAAGCCTCTTCATATGTATGGCCAACATAGGTTACCAACCCTGGCAAAACTTTTATACGCCTTGCCGGGTCCTCACTTTGTTTCATTTGCAGATCTAGCTTCTTTCTGAACGTTTTTGCTTGTTTAAGATTCCAAGAAACCGAATAAACAGCATCCGCGTACTTGGCTGCGAGTGCAATACCCTCTTTTGATGCTCCTGCTTGCATCGAGACCGGTTTACCCTGGGGACTACTTGGTGTTGTAGAAGGTCCATGCACATTAAAGTAGGTTCCCGCGTGGTGAATGGGCTCAATCTCTGATGGATTGATGATCTTCCCATTATCTCGATCATGTAAAAACGCCTCTTCCTCCCACGAAAGGAACAGTTTGTCCATCACCGCCGCAAACTCATCAGCCTTTTGATAACGCTCCGCACGTGGGGGCAGCGCGTTCATTCCATGATTTTGAGCTTCTATATCTGTCATCGAAGTCACCAGATTCCAGCCTACCCGCCCGTTTGTCAGGTGATCCAAGCTTAAAAGCTGTCTAGCCGCTGTAAATGGGTTAGAAAAAGTACTTGAGATGGTTGAGACTAACCCTACATGTGTCGTCACTTGAGAGATAGCCGTTAAATTCACAATCGGGTCAAACCAAAAAGCTGGCAATTCAGTAGAATCCAACCCTTTAAATGCTTGGTTATCCGCAAAAAAGATCGCGTCAAAGTACCCCTTCTCCGCAAGCTGGGCGAGCGACTGGTAATAGGAAATCTCCCCAACTTTTTCAATGGTTGAATCAGGCATTAACCAAGCCGCTTGATGATGCCCACATCCATATAGTAAAACACCTAGATGTATTTGTTTCTTTGCCACCCTTTTCACCTCACGTTCCTTCGTCTGATGTTGCTTAGTTCATCGTCAATCCGCCATCGACTGTAATGTTTTGGCCCGTCATGCCAGTCGCTTGCTCAGAAGCAAGATACGCAACCATATTCGCTACATCCTGAGTTTCCGTTACCTTTTTAAGTGGTGTCGATTGAGCGATCAGATCAAAGACCTCAGGGGTTGTGACTGCACTAGCATCTGTTGTTTTTAACAAACCGCCTGAAACAACATTAGCTTTAATTCCATGCACACCAAGTTCAGCCGCAATGTTACGTGTAAATCCAATTAAGCCTGCTTTTGCCGTTGTGTATTCATGATAAGGGACAACAGGGTTCTGAAATAGATTGGTTCCGATACTAATAATCGTTCCTTCTTTTCTTTCTATAAATTGAGGAACCACACTTTGAATCACATTGAAGGCAGCTTTCAACGTGCCATCAACCTGTTTTTGATAATCATCCCATGATAGCTCTGTGAACGACTTTTGTTTTGTAGGGTCAAACTTGAAATCTACTAACGCATTGTTAACCACTACATCAACTTTTCCAAAATAAGCTGTAGCTTGTTCGATTAATCGATCTACTTCCGCCCGATTTGTAACATCTGCTTGAATGGCACAAGCCTTGTCTTCTCCAATCTCAGACACCAAGGCTTCTGCAGCTTCCTTACTTTGATAATAGTTCACAACAACCTGAAACCCTTGCCCCGCTAGTGTTCGTACGATTGTTGCTCCTAGTCCTCTGCTTCCACCTGTTACAACGACTGTTCTTGTCATTCTGACCACTCCTCTATGTTTTTGTTAGATCAACGAAAAAAACGCAGCATTCCTGTAGGAACACTGCGCAAACTAATGAATACATACCAATCAATCACAAATACACGGTAACTATGTATAAAAGCTTGGCACTTTCCTCCGCTAGTCTTACCTAGTTCAGGTTCAAAGGGTTCGAGTATAAACTCATCTCAGTTAAAAACACCCCTAGTGCATCTTGACTATTTAATTATCGTTGGTTATTTTAGGTAACGTTTTCACGTTGGCTTTACTATACCTTAGATTAATTGGTGCGTAAAGATTTAATTCACTCATCATCTTCCTTTAAAAGTTCTGATAGCATTCTTTCACGATTCTGTAGAAAATAGTGAGTGATTTGATAGTGATCCGTCATTTGATAATCAATTACATCAATTTTTTGTTGATCAAAGCTATAGATCTCTGCATCTGGATAGCCAAGTAAGATAGGAGAATGCGTAGCAATAATAAATTGCGCGTTTTCCTTTGTTGCCAGGTCATGAATCACCCTTAGAAAAACCAATTGTCTAGCAGGAGACAGTGCAGCCTCCGGTTCATCGAGTAAATAGAGAGCCTTACCATCAAAGCGGTTTTTAAACAAGGAAAGAAACGATTCTCCGTGCGATTGTTCGTGTAAGGATTGTCCACCATAACGACCATAACTGTAGGAAGGATCATCTTTCTTTAATTGATCCAAATGAGAGGCAAATTGATAAAAGGATTCTGCTCTTAAAAAAAAACCATTACCAGTCTTAGGCATCCATCCTAACCGAAGATAGTCGCCTAACGCTGATTGGGAAGCATGCACCTCATATTGATTCCCCCTGCCTCCTCCCGCTGTATTAAAATCGCATTTATCCGCAATTCCCTCTAACATCGTCGATTTTCCTGAGCCGTTTTCACCAACAAAAAAAGTAACAGCTTTGGTTAGATTTAGTTCATCAAAATGCTTCAGACACGGGATTGAGAAAGGATATTCATTGTCACCTGAGATCTTTTCACGTAATAATTTGATCTTTTTTAAATACATGACTTCCCCTCCTACAATTTATTTTCAATTACTTCATCTTTTCACACTATACCATCTTCTTTTCCTGATTTTGATGCGCTAGATTGAAAAAATCAGTTGCATTTAACATAAGTTCATCATATTATTTACTTACCGGTAAGTAAATAAAGGAGGAGATCATATGCGAGACAAGGAACAAACGTACAAACAAATTATTGAGACGGCCTTTTCTATGTTCTCAGAAAAAGGGTTTGATCAAACAAGCATGGCTCATATCGCAGCAGAAGTAGGTATAACGAAACCAGCTGTTTATTATTATTTCAAATCAAAAGATGATCTGATTAAAGCCCTCTTCGACATCATTGCTAAGGAAATCCAGTCGATCACTTACGCAGACCTTAACGAGATGAATGATACGAACCTGCATACCATGTTGTATACCATTGGCGAAAAAGCAATTTCCCTCCAAGAGCACAACCTGCAGTTTAACCAATTGTTTAACCAATACATCTTGTTAGCCTCTCGTGACTCTTATTACTCTGAAAAAATAAAAGACATTCAACAGGAATTCTTTAATGCCTTCTATAATCTGTTTAAGCATGCTGTTAAAGTGAACGCAATAAACGATGAAAACATTTTAATTAAGTCACAATTGCTTGCACTTGTCTTTGATAACATCACGAATTACATCTTAACCGACACAAAACTGGAATTTGAACAGGTTTGGCGTGAAGCTGTAGATAATACACTAAGAGGCATAGAAACGTATGAATAATAGTCTAAGTAATCATCGTATAGAAGGGTTAGACTTTGCTCGTGCCCTGGCTATGTTTGGAATGCTGGTCATGAATTTCATGGTCTCTACTGGAGCACAGGGCAACGGTGCACCTGCTTTGGTCTGGTTCACCAACTTATTTGAAGGAAGAGCCGCAGCCACCTTTGTTACATTGGCTGGTATTGGGATCTCTTTGATGACCAGGAAAGCACGTATCACATCAGAGCAAGCAGTCATTCAAAACACACGAACCTCTTTACTAAAGCGATCCCTCTTCTTATTTGTGCTCGGTATGCTGCTATACAGCATAGGTTGGTCAGGGGACATCTTACACTATTATGGGTTTTTCATGTGTTTTGCAGCTTTTATCATCCTAACCTCACCAAAGGTCATTATAGTCATCCTTGCGACTATTGCCCTTGTCGCTCAATTCTGCCAGGTCTTCTTTAACTATATGTATGGTTGGAGTCCAACTCAGCCCTTCTTAGAGTATCTTGATTTCTGGACAGTGACAGGATTTCTTAGAAACTTATTCTTTAATGGATATCACCCTGTTTTTCCGTGGTTTGGCTTTCTGCTTATAGGCATGCTGATAGGGCGTTTGAACTTAGCGGATGTCAGAATAAGAAAAACCATACTCCTTGTGAGTTTAACCATGCTCACCGCTACAGAGCTTCTATCAAGATTCTTCATCCACCTTTTTTCAAGTTCCATTTTAGATATGGAAAGTGCGCGTTTCATCTTTGAAACAGGACCGTTCCCACCAAATATCTTTTATCTGATCTCTAATTCATCGTCTGCTCTACTGGTGATTATGTTATCTATCTACGTCGTTAACAAATGGTCAAATAATCCTCTCATTCGTTCTCTAATCTACACAGGTCAATTAACTTTAACCCATTATGTAAGTCACGTCGTTATTGGAATCGTCATTCTGCTGCTCTTAGATAAGGTCGTAGTGTTTAATGGATATGTAGCCCAGCCACTTTTTCCTATCTTTCTTTATGCTTGTGTATATTTCTTAGTAAGTGTCATTTTCTCAGCTTCTTGGAGAAGAAAATTTAATAGAGGACCAATCGAAATGTTAATGAGAAGATGGTCCTGATTGTACCAAATAGCTTCATGATAGAAAAACCGCTCCAAAAAGCTTTGGAGCGGTTCAGATTTATGGTGAAACGACTCCTACACCTGCATTTTGACGTACAACATTTTTCACCTGACTTACAGGAGTCGCCTGATACGAATATGGCGGGTTATATGTTGTTGTCGAAGAAGTTGGAATGTCACCAGTTGATTGAGTAAATGTGTTATTGATTAGGTGCCAATATCCAATTTGTCTACTATCACGGCTAGTAATAGGGTTACGTGTATTCTCAAATGCATTCTCTTCAATTCGGATCTTAGCACCCATTCGTGAGTTGATTCCCGTTTCAATAATGTTGCTGTAGTAGTTGCTAAAAATATGAGCCTCACCAAAGCGTACTGATGGGACACGAGAGTTCAAATTTTCGAAATAGTTATTGTGAAAAGTGATCTTACGGTTATAAGAATCAGTATCTGATGAGCCCATCAGCATGCTTTTCCAGCTATCATGTACATAATTCCATGAAAAAGTGATGTAATCAGCATCTCTTTTTACATCAAACAGACCATCATAATAGTCTTTATGCACATCTAAGCTATTATAAAGCTCATTATGGTCTACCCAAATGTTTTTAGAAGGTCCTTCAATACTAATAGCGTCTTTATCCCCGGTATTCACATGGTGTATTTTCAGGTTACGGATAATGATGTTGTTCGCACGCCATACCTTCATTCCAATTCCATTAAACTCTCCGCGTGTTCCCACACCAAGAATTGAAACATTATTTACGTCTTTTATGTCGATTTTACTAGCTGATGTATTTGAGGGGGTAATAGTACCATTCACATAAATCGTTAGAGGGGTATTGCTTGGTTTGTTCTTTAACGCTGTAAGTAGTTGATCTCCTGTTGTTACGGTTACAGTTGTACCACCCGCACCACCTGTTGTACCACCATTTAGTGTTGCAAAACCTTGCATGGCAAAATTAGCATTCAAAATGTTAGCGCTTTCATTTTCTGCCTCGACTGGAACAGTAAACACACTTAACATAAGCACCATGGCAATGAATACAGAGAAGACTGATTTCAAACTCATCCCTACTTTCGCATTTTTTAGTAAATGAATTGAAACAAACAATCAAACAGCTCCACAGCTCACCCTACTCAATTATGCAATGGATATAGGCATCACCCCTGTATAGAAGATATATTAAGCGTACCATGATATAAAAAATGAGACATTGGGAAAATCACGACTGAATTGATTGCATAATAACTTGTTAGATGACTTTCTTCCAATGATTAATAAAGTAGCCGATGCCTTAAATCAAATCTCATTTCAAAAAAAACTCCACAAACTAGAGACCTTTAATCAAGCTTTAATAGCAATCTTTTAAAAATCCGCTTGCTTGGCATCGCTTGATGAACATTCCACCCTATGTGTTGCTTAGTCTACTGCATGTGAAATAATGTTTTGAGGAGATTGGTTATTAAGATTATGTTTAAACCGATAAATGATCCTTGTCCTAAAAGTATCATTGGAAAATAAATGTATTTTCTTTATAAATGTAGTATGTTGATATAGAACAATTGAAATCATTCTTATATCGGGGTGCGTTTATATGCCTAAAACAGATAATTTGTTAGCCATTCTGTGGATGCTTCGTGCAGATAAAAAAATTACAGCTAAACAAATCTCAGAAAAGTTAGAGATAAATATACGGACTGTGTATCGTTATATTGATACCCTTACAACAAGTGGAGTGCCAATCATTTCAGAACCAGGACAATATGGTGGATATGCTTTATTAAATACGTTTATTGAGGCTCCTTTATTTTTTAATTCTGATGAGCAAACTTCTCTTTTTCATGCCGCTGTTTTTGCAGAAGAAGCTGGATATTATGGTGGTGAAGCACTAAATAGCGCAATTACCAAGCTAAGCAACTATTCAAATCAAAAGCAGGAAACAAAAACAGACCAGCACATAGCCACTCTTGAAGTGATAAATCAATTACGCCCACTTTCTATTGAGTCCTTTTTAAAAAAGTTGGAAGAAGCTATTGCTTCCAGCTATTCAGTAAAGATTAAATACCATAAAAGTGGTGTCTTGGAATTAAACGCTAGATTGGTCAATCCATACAGATTGATCTATTGGAACAATAAGTGGTACATGATTGGATTTTGTCATCGCAGGCAAGATATCCGTAGTTTTAGAGTAGATCGAATGGAAAGCCTGCTGTTAACCGAGGAACCATTTAATCAGCCAGAACATTTCTCAGCACGAGATCATTTTATAGGAGGTCTTCTACCTACATTAGATGAAAAGGATGGTGTTATTTCTTTGGTTGTTAGTGGGAATAAGCACGTTTTGGATGATCTTTGCCAACATTGGTTTTTAGGGAATTATTTAAAAGAACAAACTTCAGATGAAGCCATTTTTCTACTAGAAGAAGATGTAATACTTACCTATGTCCCCTATTTACTTTTACCATTTAATAAATCAGTTAAAGTGATTGAGCCAGTAAGCCTTAAGAGAAGGCTTGTTGACGTTCTATCTGAATTGATAACATTTCACGAAAAATAAAAACATCCCTGACGGTAACTGTCAGGGATGTTTTCTTATACTAGACATATCAAATATGATTGGAGTGTGAAAGGATGCAAGTTAAAAAAGCCTATCTCTATGTATTTAACACAATGTCAGATTGGGAATATGGATATTTAATCGCTGAACTAAACACAGGTAGATATTTCAAAAAAGGATTGGAACCTTTTAAAATAATAACAATTGGAGCTACTAATGAGATAGTTACTACAATGGGGGGACTTAGTATCAGTCCAGATATCTCCATCGATGAATGTACTCTAGAGAGTAAAGATCTTTTCATTTTACCAGGCGGATCTACTTGGAATGATGAAATGCACCAACCTATATTAGAAAAAACTGCCCAAGCATTAGAGACTGGTACAATGGTTGCTGCCATTTGTGGTGCGATTGAGGGACTTGCAAATATGGGATACTTAGACACTAGAGAGCACACAAGTAATAACCTTGAGTATACTAAAATGGTTTGTCCCAATTATAAAGGAGAAGGATTTTATAATTTAGAATCTGTAGCATCTGATGCGAATTTAGTTACTGCATCAGGAATAGCACCCCTGGAATTTGCTCGGGAAGTACTGAAGAAACTTGAGATTATGACACCTGATACTTTACAGGCATGGTACAACCTAAACAAAACTCATCAACCCGAATACTACATGGAATTAGTAAATTCATTGCAATAACGAACAACGTAAAATGCTATAAACTCTTAACCATCTTTACTATTTCTTTTTGGTACCCTAAATGTTCATAAACTTCAACTGCCCTTTTATTTCTTAAGAAGACATCGAGACTGATCTCGGTTAGCCCTTGATTAGTAGCCCATTCTTCAGCAAAATGTATTAATATTTTTGCTACGCCTTTTCCTTCACTTTGTTCAGACACAGCTATCGCTGATACATATGCTAGTTTATGATTTGTAAAATAGTCTTCTTGGATTCCAAGCTCAATGTAATCTAATTTGAGGCCGTCATCCTCTGCTATGAATATGCTTTCTTTGTTACTAGTAACAGCTTGTAAAACGAACTCTTCTTAGCCGAATACACGCAAAAAAAGTTATGAACCCTCATGAAAATAGCTAACAAAAGGACTCCTACTGTTAGAAGTCCTTATTTCTATCCTTATTTCCCACTGTCCAAAACGCTACTTCTACTCTCTTCTTGCCTTTCATCCGCGTCTTCTTTCACTTTTTCCTGAAGCTCTGTACTCTTTGTTTCTATATAGTCTGAGAGCTTCTCTCTCCGTTCATGTGCGAGGTCCCTCACTTCATGGATATCAAAGTCAACGTCCGGTTTTAATTTGTATAGAATTGAGACGATTCGATTTCGTTCCTCATACCCTCGTTGGATCGCATCATTTTGTACTTCATATAATGAAAGAATTTGTTCGGTTCGTGCCTCGTAGCCTTTTAAGATGTTCTCATTTCTCCATTGTAGCCATGCCATCTCCAAATTCTCTGCTTCTTGACTAAACACCTCATCCAACATTTCTGCATGATCTGCTTTGAAGTACTCGCCTTCCCCTGCATCAGCTATTGCTTCAAGCGATTGATGTTCTTCATCATTCACATTAAAACCAATGATCTGGACGACAGCTGATACATCAGAATCGTGAAGTGCCTTCGTTGCCTCAACTGGATCTCCACCGCACGTTTCTTCACCAGCACTTACGATGTACATGATGTTTTCTCCACCTTCTGGGAACATAGCTCCTGCCTCTTCAATGGCTAAAGCAATCGGTCTAAACCCTGTTGCTTCAAACGAATCGAATGCCGTTTGGACACTTTCTTCTTCATACTCGTTAAATGGATAGAATGTCTCGGTTTGAGAACAAGATTCCTCTTTGCCCTCTGTTTGATTACTCCCCTGGTGTCCGTAAGCATGGATGGCCACATTTGCATCATCAGGCAGATCTGCTACAAAAGCCTGGACCGCATCCTTCGCAATGTCGATCTTCGACTTTCCATCCATCTCGGTCGCCATGCCATCACTTGCATCCATTAGGATCTGGATGTTGAGTCCCTGCTTTTCTTCTTCCTCTGATTCATCCTGCTCCTCTTTTGGAGCCTCTGTTCCTTCCTCAAAGCTTTCAAATAAATCCTGTTCTTCTCTAAAATCTTCAGCCAATAGATAGAGCATGCGATCAAAGGCTTCCTGAGTAGTTAGGCCTTCAGGAAAATTTTTAACCTCTTCAAGAACGGCTTCCTCATCAAAGGCTTCTCCGTGAAAAACCCCTGGCTCCTGTCTCAGTAGGTCTTCTACAGAATCCGATTCATTCTCCTCCTCTGCTTCAGTCTGAGATTCCTGAACATCCTCTATATCGACCTCTGGCGACTCATTCATTTCTTCTGTCTTCTCGCTTCCACTAACTTGCTGATCCTGAATATCTGTATTTGTTGGTTCTTCCTCATCACTACAGGCTGCTAACCCAACCATTGTAGCTAGTAAAAGGCACGCTATTCTTTTTTTCATTCAAATCACCTTTCATCTCTTCTGCTACTCTCTATCATAAAACGATTACAAGTGGAAAACTAGTCATTTATGAACAGCTCTACCTCTAACTATACATGTTACTAGCTTTTCACGTTTTACGGACATCAATACCAGGGTATAGACTCGGTACGTGTAGAATAACAATGAATAAGGAGAATCCATATGAAAAAAAGAGGTATGTTTATCACAATCGTCGCAATTATTTCCCTAACGTGTGTGGGAATTCTTGTGTTTAATTTTTTTAACGGAAGCCAAGACCAGCTAGCGATTACAGAAGAAAAGGTCTATGAATACCTGACAGAAGAACAGAATTATGCAGAGGAAGAGATTGAATCGATTCGCACAGATTACGACTGGAGTGGCGATAAATATGACGAAGAAGATGCGTACCAGGCATTTGTCACGTTCGCAGATGAAGACCAGGAATATCAATACATCTATAATGACAACATTGGTGTGCAGCAAATCGGAGGAACAGACGGCGAAGGCAATCATACCGAGGATAACGGATAACGCTGCTTGAAAGGAGGGTGTTGAATGAAAAGGGTAACGTGGAGATCCTATACGGTCCTGACCTTAAGCATACTGCTCATTTTAAACATTCTCTTATTGGATCTGATTGCCCCATACCTAAACACGTTCACTGGCACACTCTATTACTTATTTGTGCCAGTGTGTTTGGTGGCAATCATCATCTTTTTGGTTCTTAGTTTCATCTCAAAAAAAGAAAGCAACATTATGCCTGTGCTCGCGCTCATCATTACGCTTGTCACACTTGCAATCATCGCTTTCTTCATATACTTTGGTGCTAATTTTGCCTAAACGTCTTAAAGGCGGGACTCAATTCGCTCCACACATCAAATTGATTTCCGTCTATATCCTCAAAAACGAAATTCCTGCCTGAGTGACCTCGATCCTCGACCTCTCCAACTCTCATTTTCTTAAGCATAAACTCTTGATGTAAAGACTCTAGAGCAGCCATTCCATCTACCTCAAAGGTTAAAGAGAACCGTTCCTTTCCATGAATATCTATAAAATTAGTGAGCTGACCCTCTTGAGCCTTTACTAGAAAGACACTATGATTCGCTAGTTCAAGAATAGCCTTATCCTCATCCTCATAATTTAACTCAGCCCCCAGTTTTTCAACATACCACTGGGCAGAACGTGTTGGGTTGGAAACAGGTATATAAGTAGTACCAACTCTAATTAATTTTTCATTCATTGTTTTTACCTCCTTGGAAGTGGATATGTATGCACATGTCTGTAACAAATTAATTCCTGATTCGTGTTCACTACAACCTCGTCTATTCCATAGCTGTTATGCGCATTATAGTATGGGTAAATGCGAAGCGTAATCTCATACAATCCACCAATCCCGTATACTTGTTTGATCTTAAGAATCTTCGTATCATAGGCTGCCCATTGTAGTGTTCCTGGTACATGATTATCGTGTTTATATAACTCAATCACTGCTTGATCAATGGGCGCTCTCAAACTACAAATTAAGGCGTATCTTAATGAATCAGAAAGATTAGTGTCTGCTTCGTTTAATGTGGCGCGGTAATGTTGTAGCATAGTCGGTCTCCCCTTTAGCTTGTTTGTAGTATTTTATATGCGGGAGGGAATTGTGGGATGACTTGATCAATCAACATATTCCATAATTATCTATAAATAAGTTTAAAAGTAATCTATTTAGGCTAGTTGATAAGTATGTTCCTCCTAAGAAACTCATAGTGTTAAAAAGGAGACTGATAAAATGGGGAAAATGATAAGTGGATCCATACTCATTCTAACGGCAGGAATTTTATTTGCCACAAGAGTGATCGCTAGTTCTATTATTGCTGGTGGGTCAGAAGTAAGTGGATCGGGTCTTTATGATGATATAGTCGATAGTTACAGCTACTCTAACCAATTATTAACTGGCTCTATTATACTGGCAGTTATAGGATTTGCTTTGTTGGTTTGGGGTCTACTGACAAGTAAAAACCATGCAGCAGAATCTTAATTCTATAGTACGGAATAACAGTTTATTCGAGAAACAGACCACTACGTAAGGTGTAGTGGTCTATTTCTTTATTTTCCAAAAGGATATTTTACATCCGTAAGCTCCTCTGATACACTCCATAACCTTGTCATTCTAGAATCGTCATAGAGTCCTTTCCTCGGTTCTTCGATCGTAGGATTCCCTTTTCTACCACCTGCTCCATCTGGTCCAATCAATTCCCCACCTCGGAGAGATTCGTCTGTCGCTGCCATGATGGTAGGTAGCGCCCCTTTCTCAGCTGGCTGACTAGCCAATTTTAGAAACGGTTTAACGTACCAAGGCGTTTTCTTTTTACCCAAGGTGAACAGGTTCGTAGACGATATCCCCGGATGCGCAGCTACACTAATGGTTTTATAGTGATTTGCCTTTAAGCGATTATCTAACTCTTTGGCAAATAAGACATTTGCTAGTTTACTCTGTCCATAGAAAACAAAGCTCTTATAACCACTCGTTCCATGCAAGTTCTCAAATTGAATAGCCCCATTCCGATGAGCAATCGATGTCAACGTGACAACCCGAGAAGCTTCCCCCTTCTCAAGTAACGGCAGCAGTAAACCCGTCAAAGCAAAATGACCTAAGTGATTGCTGGCAAACTGCAATTCAAACCCATCCTCCGTTATCGAATAAGGGGGCATCATGACGCCTGCATTATTGATGAGTAGGTCAATGACCTCCACCTGGCTTGAGATCGTATCAGCAAATTCTCGAACACTTTGAAGCTTTGAAAGGTCGAGTGAATGGACATGGATATTCGCTTCTGAATATTCGCGTTGGATCTCTTCTTTAGCTTTCTTACCTTTTTCCGTATTTCTTACTGCTAGGATGATGTGGTGTCCCAGACCTGCGAAGTGCTTGGCTGTTTCTAGGCCGAGTCCGCTGTTTGCGCCGGTGATGAGTATTGTTTTGATTTTCATGTGTTGGCTCCTGTTCTGAGAATGTACGTTTCAGTTCACTGATTAACTAAATGAATATAATGACAATCTACCTTAACTCATAGTATAGGTTTAATTAACCTTAGTCCAAAAAAGAGAATGTTAATTTAGATTACACTATTTATCTAAAGCCAGAAGTGTACTATTCTTTTAAAAGATTTTTAATAGAGCTCACAGTTTCTAAGTTTTATAGTAATGTTCATCTCTTTTTATGCACTATCAATGATTTATGTAGTATAGAAAAAAACTCCCTAATCATAGGAAGTTTTTTTCTATCTTTATATAACCTACTCAACCGTCACACTTTTTGCAAGGTTACGTGGTTTATCCACATCACACTCTCTGTGTAGCGCTGCGTAGTATGAGATTAGTTGCAATGGAATCACTGCTGCTAGTGCAGTTAGGTGTTCGTGAACGCGCGGGATGACGATTTGGTCGTCTGCTTCGTTCATACCTTCCATGCTGATTGTGCAGACGTGGGCGCCACGTGCTTCTACTTCTTGGGCGTTTCCGCGGATGCTTAGGTTTACGTGCTCTTGTGTTGCTAGTGCAAAGACTGGTGTGCCTTCTTCAATTAAGGCAATCGTTCCGTGCTTTAATTCTCCTCCAGCAAAGCCTTCTGCTTGGATGTAAGAGATTTCTTTTAGTTTCAGTGCACCTTCAACGACTACATGATAGTCAGCTGCGCGTCCGATAAAGAAGGCGTTACGTGTAACGGATAGGAAGTCACGAGCGACTTTCTCCATCTCTTCCTTCTGTGCTGTTAGTACTTCCATTGCGTTTGCAACGATACCAAGCTCTTGTAATGGATCGAAGTCTAGCTCGATGCCGGCAGAACGGGCTACGTCAACGGCAAGGATAGCAAATACAGCGATTTGAGCTGTGTATGCTTTTGTAGAAGCAACAGCGATTTCAGGTCCAGCATACGTATGAAGCGTGAAGTCAGCTTCACGAGAAAGCGTAGATCCTGGTACATTTGTGATGGTTAAGGCTTTGTGGCCTTGTTTTTTCACTTCGACTAATACACCTCTTGAGTCGGCTGTTTCACCACTTTGAGAGATGAAGATAAAGAGTGGGTTCTCTGATAATAACGGCATATTGTACAAGAATTCACTTGCGATATGCACTTCAACTGGACGGTTTGCAAGCTTTTCAACAAGCTGCTTTCCAACTAGACCTGCGTGATAGCTTGTTCCAGCTGCAATGATATAGATGCGGTCACTTGATTTTACGGCTTCACGAATGTCAGCATCGATACGTAGGCCACCGTCTTCATTTTGATACTTTTGGATGATGTTACGCATAACAAACGGCTGCTCATCAATTTCCTTTAGCATAAAGTGAGGGTATGTTCCTTTTTCGATGTCACTCATATCAAGCTCAGCTGTGTAAGGCTCGCGCTCAATCTTCACACCAGCAAGTGTTTCAATTGTAATGGAATCACGTTTAACAATGACAATCTCCTGATCCATGATCTCAACAAACTGATCTGTTACAGCAAGCATCGCCATAGCATCAGACGCAATAACATTTGCATCTTCGCCAACTCCGATCAGAAGTGGGCTCTTATTTTTTCCGACAAAGACCGTTTCTTTGTCTTCTTTATCGATTAAAGCAAGAGCGTATGAACCTTTAAGAAGGGATAACGTCTCACGGAAGGCTTGTTCTGTGCTGTGACCTTGCTCTACAAAATGCTCAATCACTTGAACAATGACTTCTGTATCCGTATCACTTGCTAGCTCTTTGTTACTTAGGTAGTTTGCTTTAAGTTCTTTGTAGTTCTCGATCACACCGTTGTGTACGAGAGTGAAACGGGCACTTGAGCTCTGATGCGGGTGTGCGTTCAATTGACTTGGTACACCGTGAGTCGCCCAACGTGTGTGTCCGATCCCAACTGTTGCGCTGGTTTCTGAGTCCACCACACCACGTAGAGTCGCAATACGGCCTTTTTCCTTGAATACGTGTACGCCCTCTTCGTTTGTTAGAGCGATACCGGCTGAGTCATAGCCACGGTACTCAAGCTTTTCAAGTCCTTGAAGCAAGATTTCCTTTGCATCTTCCGTTCCTACATAACCTACAATTCCACACATGAATGGTTACCTCCCATAGTCGGGGGCAAGCAACCTGAGGGCATACTTGCCCCCACTCTTATCAATTTTAGTTTTTATGGGCATGGTACTTCTAGCTTTGTCCACCAGGTCACCCTGATGCTTTTTCCAGAAGCTTGACGGTTGTCATGCATCAACCGGAGGGCATCCGCCGAAAAAATCGATAAACCCTCTCCTCGTCAACTGTCCCAAGATCCGTTCGCGGAACAGTTCAGGCGCTTTATGTTGCTCACTACCCTTACACAATCCTCCTCTCATCTAATCCAAAATAATCATACTTGATTGACAACCTATCGTCAATCAAGAAAATAAAGCGGAGAGTGGGGTTTACCGTGTAGTCTATGCGGCAAAGTCACGGGTGGTGAGCAATTCGGGGAATTGTCTAATTTTGTGGTAATTGGTAGTGAAATTCTGATTGAGCCTTTACCTAGAGTTACCTCTAGGTGCTATCGTTAAAAAATAATAATTTTTTTATAGGAGTGATGATAGTGAATGATATTTTTGATCGTGATCGTGCCGGTGAGACTATATCCATCCAAGATCCTGAATTCCCCAAAATGGCTCAAGCGATTGAGCGAGCGCAAGAGCTCGTGGCTAAACTGAATACAGGCTACCATTCAACTGAAGAGGTCAGAAAACAATTCTTTGAATTAACTACTCAGGAAATCAACCACACCTTTGAACTGCTTCCTCCCTTTTACACCGATTTTGGGCAAAACATAACTGTAGGTAGTCATGTTTTTATTAATTCTGGGTGTACATTCATGGATAGAGGAAGGATTACAATCGGAGATCATGTATTAATTGCTCCGAAAGTAAATCTTGTGACGACGAATCATCCAACCTCTCCAACTGAAAGAAGAGCCACTATTTCTAAGCCAATCAACATAAAGAACAATGCTTGGATTGGCATTGCAGCAACCATCATGCCAGGTGTGACGATCGGTGAGAATTCCATTATTTCAGCCGGAGCCGTTGTTACAAAAGATGTGCCTGATAACGTGATTGTTGCAGGAGTTCCTGCCAAAGTCATTAAATCAATTGAGGAATAAAAAAAGGTGTCCCTTCCGTTATGGTTGGGACACCTATCACTCATTAATTACATCGTGCTCGTATCAATCACAAAACGATATTTTACATCAGAGTTTAAAACACGATCATACGCATGGTCAATCTCATCTGCAGAGATGACTTCGATGTTTGGAGCGATATTGTGCTCTGCGCAAAAGTCGAGCATCTCCTGTGTTTCTTGAATGCCACCAATCATCGAGCCTGCAAATGAACGACGACGACCAATTAACGACATGACATGAACAGATAATGGTTCAGGTGGTGCACCCACGTTTACCATCGTGCCATCTAACGCAAGAAGGCCAATATACGCGCCAGCATCAATCTTTGCGCTGACTGTGTTAATGATTAGATCAAATGTACCTGCAAGCTTCTCAAAGGTTTCTGGATCCTTGGTTGCGTAATAATCCTTGGCACCAAATTTCATTCCATCTTCTTGCTTGTTTAACGTCTGCGAAAGAACCGTAACCTCTGCTCCCATTGCATGAGCAATCTTAACAGCCATATGACCAAGTCCACCCATACCGACAACTGCTACTTTCTTGCCAGGACCAGCATTCCAACGGTTTAAAGGGGAGAACGTCGTAATTCCTGCACATAGTAACGGAGCTGCTGCATCAAGCTCAATATTGTCAGGGATGCGCACAACAAAGCCTTCTGTGACAACGATATGAGTGGAGTAACCACCTTGAGTCTGCTCACCATATTTATCAACCCCAGCATATGTAGGGACGTTTCCTTTATTGCAATACTGCTCATCGCCTTTTTGACAGTTCTCACATTCTCCACAGGAATCAACCATACACCCAACGCCAACACGGTCGCCCACTTTGAACTTAGTCACATTCGGGCCTACCTCTGTTACGATTCCAGCAATCTCATGACCGGGAACTAACGGATAATTCACCTCGCCCCACTCTCCATGAGCTGTGTGAATATCGGAGTGACAGATCCCAGCAAACTTAATCTCAATCAGAACATCTTGTTGATCAAGCTCACGTCTCGTAATCTCCGCTTCTCGGAATCCTTTATCCGGACCGTCTACTGCACGTGCTTTTGCTTTTACCATAAATGTATGACCTCCATATGAATTTAGACTATAAGGGTCTTTTCCCTTATGAGTGTAAGGTTAATCCCTAAAGTTAACTCTAGGTCAAGCTTAAACTCAATCGTCATGTTAAGATGGATGAAAAAGTAGCTAGGAGATGGAGATTCTGATGACATATTCTATTGGTGAAGTGGCTGAAACATTAGATTTAACGGTGCATACTCTTCGTTATTATGACAAAGAAGGCCTTATGCCTTTTGTGGAAAGGTCTCCAAGTGGGCAGAGACTATTTAAAGACTCTGATATTGAAGCATTAAAAATTATTCAGTGCCTGAAGCTAACCGGCATGCCGATTAAAGAAATTAAAGGCTTTATTCAATGGTGCCAGGAAGGAGACTCCTCTTTAACACAGAGATACGAGATGTTTCTAGAAAGGAAAGCCAAGGTAGAAGCGCAGATGGAAGAATTAAAGAAGACGATGGAGATTATTGATCATAAATGCCACTATTATATGACTGCGGTTGAGGCTGGGACGGAAGGGATTCATAAGAAATAAGGTGGGTCCACCATTGCTTATTGGTAATGGGACTTATATGTTTTTATTAGGAGATTAATGTGGGCTTGATGGTATCTACTGTGATCAGAAAGATGCCAGAGTCCCCAACGAATAGTTGCTTGTTCTGTTTCATACTCCACAATATCGCTCAAATGTTCATCATAAATGCTTAGGCAGAAATCCTGCAGTTGATCGATCACTTTTTGATAGTCCGTTATTATACATTCTAAAGGTACACCACTCACATCAGGTATGTTACCTTCCCCATCAACCATTGGCCCATATTTAGTTTCAAGTTCATTCGGAATATGCCCCCCTTTAAATCTGTAAACCCATAAAAGATCTACATAAGAGAGGTGCTTAATGAGCTGAGCAATACTATTCTCTTCTCCACCTTCTCCTTTATAATCTAGGAGCTCTTGATTGATCCCTTTTACAATCGAACATAACCTCTGGTAATTTTCTTCAATTGCCGCATAAAGCAGGTTCGTGACTGGCTGCATAGGGTGCTCGGTTTGTAAGTCTCTAATCATGTAATCCCGCCTTTTTATTTATCTTTTTTCCTTATCGTACAGGAGATGCCCAGAAACATGAGGACTCTTTGCTCAAATATCCTGCTAATGCTCAAAATCGAGGACCCTCTGCTCAAATATCCTGCTAATGCTCAAAAATGAGGACTCTCTGCTCATAAATCCTGCTAATGTTCAAAAATGAGGATTCTCTGCTCATAAATCCTGCTAATGCTCAAAAATGAGGGCTCTCTGCTCAAATATCCTGCTAATGCTCAAAAATGAGGGCTCTCTGCTCAAATATCCTGCTAATGCTCAAAAATGAGGGCTCTCTGCTCATAAATCCTGCCAATGCTCAAAAACGAGGACTCTCTGCTCAAATATCCTGCTAATGCTCAAAAACGAGGACTCTCTGCTCATAAATCCTGCTGATGCTCAAAAACGAGGACTCTCTGCTCATAAATCCTGCTAATGCTCAAAATCGAGGACTCTCTGCTCAAATATCTTGCTAATGCTCAAAAATGAGAACTCTCTGCTCAAATATCCTGCTAATGCTCAAAATCGAGGGCTCTCTGCTCATAAATCCTGCTAATGCTCAAAAATGAGGGCTCTCTACTCATAAATCCTGCCAATGCTCAAAAACGAGGGCCTTCTGCTGAGTTCCTTAAGTTAAAATTAGCGCAGCTCACCCCGCTCCCCCACACCATCACCCTCATTCCCGCGCATCCACACTCTATTCCCGCGCATTTTCCTTCCCACTCGCGCACCTCACCCTCATTCCCGCGCACTTTCATCCCCACTCGCGCACCTCACCCCCATTCCCACGCACTTTCATCCCCACTCGCGCACTTCACCCGCATTCTCGCGCACACCTCCCCGCTCCCACTCCCACGCACCAACACAAAAAACCGCCCCCTCACCCAAAAGGCGAGAGGACGGTACAAACAGTTCTCTATTCTTGTAGTCCCATCTCAGCGCGGACAACTTCTGCTATGTCTTCTACGAATTTCGTGCATTGTTCTTCGGTTTCGGCTTCTACCATGACACGTACTAATGGCTCTGTACCTGATGGGCGCACGAGGACGCGGCCGTTTCCGTTCATTTCGGCTTCTACTTTTTCGATTGCTTCTTTCACTAGTGCATTTTCTTCAACCGCATATTTATCTGTTACTCGGATGTTCACAAGCTGTTGCGGGAATACTTGCATGGGCTCTGCTAGTTCTGAGAGCGTTTTGCCAGTCATTTTCATGATATTCACAAGCTGCAGGGCAGATAAAATGCCATCACCTGTTGTGATGTAATCAAGGAAAATGATGTGACCGGACTGCTCGCCGCCTAGGTTGAAGCTACCTTTGCGCATTTCTTCCATAACGTAGCGGTCGCCAACGCCTGTTTGCTTTGTATCGATGCCTGCTTCTTCAAGTGCTTTGTAGAAGCCAAGGTTACTCATAACCGTTGTCACTACTGTACTGTTGTTCAAGCGGCCATGTTCTTTAAAATACTTCGCACAGATGTACATGATTTTATCGCCATCAACGATTTGCCCTTTTTCATCAACGGCAATCAGACGGTCGGCATCTCCATCGAAAGCCAATCCGATATCGGCTTCTTTTTCTAATAAGAATTCTGCGAGTCCTTCTGGATGAGTAGACCCACAACCTTCATTAATGTTTACACCATTTGGCGTACTACCCATCGCAGAGATGTCAGCGTCAAGGTCAGCAAACACATGACGTGCAAGCGCAGAGGCAGCTCCGTTCGCACAATCAAGCGCAACATGGATACCCGAGAAGTCATCCTCTACCGTTTGTTTTAAGAACTGGATATACTTGTGTCCGCCTTCAAAATAATCATTTGTTTGACCAAGCGCACCGCCTGTTGGACGTGGAAGTGTATCTTCTTCAGCGTCTAATAGCGCTTCAATTTCAGCTTCCTGTGCGTCTTTTAATTTAAAGCCATCCGGTCCAAAGAATTTGATTCCGTTATCTGGTACAGGGTTATGCGACGCTGAAATCATGACGCCTGCGTCCGCACTAATATTTTTTGTTAGGTAAGCTACACCAGGTGTTGAAATAACACCTAGTCGCATGACCTCTGCACCTATTGATAGAAGTCCTGCTACTAATGCACTTTCAAGCATTTCCCCTGAGATTCGTGTGTCTCTTCCAATTAAAACACGAGGCTGCCCTTCACTGTGCTGGGTTAACACGTAACCCCCTACTCTTCCAAGCTTAAAGGCCAGTTCAGGTGTGAGCTCCGTATTAGCTACACCCCTGACACCGTCCGTTCCAAAATATACTCCCATTGTCATCGCTCCTTCAACTCTGCTACTCAGACTGATCGGTAATTGTTAGTTTTGCATTTTTAGATTCATCTGGTTCAAATCGAATATTTTGTGGTCCATTAAATTCAATCGGTAGATCCTTTTCTCCAGCAGTTTCTTCACTGATATCAACATATGCCTGAAAATCTGAGGTGCTCATACGATTCAACTGTTCCTCTGTTCCATAAGCCGTTACATTTATGTATGCCGGTTGATCAGTGGCGAGCCTGGCCGACTTTTCATCAGATCTTCCCATGATATTCAGCGGCACACTTGTGAGTTCACGTTCCTCTTCTTCTCCAACTGTCACATTAACTGAGATCTTTTTAGGCTCGACTCGTTCTGCACCATCAGGAACAGGCACGTCCAATTCAATCGTTGTTGATTCCTCAATTTTGCTTAAATCTAGTTCTACTCCGCTAAGAGACTCCAAACTTTCAATGTAATCAGCTGGTCCATAAACTGTGACATCACCTGGCTCAAGCTCTATTTGCTCAATGCTTAACCCAGATTTCAGCTTACCTGTTCGTTTGATGTTAACAGGCACCTGTTTATTTGGACTCGTCACCGGAACTCGCACCGTTACAAAATTAGGGTTCGAATCCATTTCAAGCTCAATTCCATCCGAGTTATAAATGTGAACAGGATACTCATCTTCTATCGTGCCATCAGCATTGTCCATGTCGACAAAAACCTTTGCCGTTGCTGCATACGAAAGAAATTCTCTGGCATTTGTGACATCTACGTTAATCGGTGTCACGATTGGTGTTCCAACCGTATACCCTTCCTCCACACTGTCTGTGTTCAATAAGTCGACTTGAACAGGGAAGGATGACGTTTGAATCTCTTGAAGCTCAATATTAGCGGTTGTTGGTGTGATCGTTACCGATAGTTCACTTGGAAACCCACGATATTCGATACGCGCTCGATGAGACCCTTCTTCAAGCTCTGTAGCATTTACAAAAACTTCGTATGTCGGTCTCATCATTTGAAAATAAGCCAACGCACTCCTTGAACCCGTCAACTTTACTTGCACAGCTTGAGGAGCCTCTGTTAAAGCATACTCTTCTTCATTGTAGTTTACTTGAAGCTCTACTTCTTCAAGTGTGTAGGAGCTATTGCTAATGGTCGGTAATACACTTGGCTGATTACCAAGGTTATCCTGGTTGACCATGGCAAATAGCATAAGCGCAACAAAGAACGCAATAATACGTACAAACCAATGGCTATTAAACAGCCTATCCATTTTTCTTTCCTCCCCACTTAAATCGTGACGGAGATGATGCTTTATCTTCAGAGAGCATCGATTTTTCTAGAATTTCACGCAGTTCTTCCTCCGTTAAATCACGGTGCAATTCTGCGTTTTTCGTAACAGAGATATTTCCTGTTTCTTCAGATACAATAATCGTAATACAATCTGTAACCTCACTTACCCCAAGTGCCGCACGGTGTCTAGTACCCAATTCTTTTGAAATAAACGGGTTTTCAGATAAAGGCAAGTAACAGCCTGATGCAAGAATGGTCTCATTTTTAAGAATGACTGCTCCATCATGCAAAGGGGTATTTGGGATAAAGATGTTAATGAGCAGCTCTGATGTCAGATCTGCATTCATTGGAATACCTGTTTCTGCGTAATCACTTAAGCCTGTTTCGCGTTCAATCGAAATAAGCGCTCCAATTCTGCGTTTCCCCATGTATGTACATGATTTAATAATGGCATCGATTGATTTTTGAACAGGTTCATTTTTAGGCGTAGTACGACTCGCAAAAAAGCGCCCCCGCCCTAACTGCTCGAGACCTCTTCTCAGCTCAGGCTGAAAGATGATGATGATCGCAAGTAACCCATACGTAAGGGTTTGCGACATGATGAACTCAAGCGTTCGGAGTCCAAAGAATCCACTGATAAACCAAACAATCAAGATAACCGTTATCCCTTTGACCAGCTGTACGGCCCGGGTTCCTCTTATAATCATAATAAGCTTGTAGATCACGTACGTTACAAGCAATATATCAATAATTTGACCAAAGTAACTTAGCCAACCAACATTTTCAAATGGCAAATCAAACGGAAGCATAGCCTGCATTGCTTTTCCTCCAAACAAATCAATCTAAAGTCACAAAAACGAGACAGGAATAGCAGCCTGTCTACCTTAACTATTCATTCAGTCGCTAACGGTAATTGAGCTATACCCTTACCTTACGACATTAGCTGCCTCATTATACCATATAAGCATAAGAATTGAGATAGATGTTGTCGGTGAATGTATAAAAAACTATGTGGAACTAGTTAGAAACCTAAAAAAAGATCCTCACCACCACATAGGTGAAGATCTACTTTAGTCACGATCATTATCAAAAATCGAAACTGTTTCATTAAACATGTGCTTCATATTATACCAAACCCACTCAAGCGCCTGGTTCACTTCCTCGATCTCACCAGCCACTTCACCGGTTGATGCATAATACGGCTCGCTATTTACAAGGAGAACATCTCCTTCAACATTTCCTTCTACAACAAGCTGACCATTACGAACGATAAGATCTCCCTGAATGGTTTCCCCTTCTGGTATGGTTACGACGCCCGTTTCTTTATCAATTTGAATATTTCCTGATCCAGATACAGTAACCTTCTCAGCGTTACCTGACCAAGATGTTAAAAAGGAACCGGACATTAATAAGAAAAAAATCGCAGCCGCTATAAGGATTGGATGTTTTTTTATCTTACTTTTCCATTTGACTGTTTGTTTTTTAGGTGGCAGCTTTGCCATCACTTGATCTGTAAAGTTAGCAGGAGCTTCGATATGAGATGCACTTTGGGTAAAGGCAATGACTTTCTTTAGCTCACGAAGATGCAAATCACATTCTTCACAGGTTTCAACATGTAGATAGAGTTCTTTCTTCTCTACTTCGGTTGCGTCTCCATCTAAATATTTATGAATTAATCCTTGTACATGTGACTCGCACGACATAGGAATATGCCTCCTTCTTTAAATCTTCCTCATTCGTTTTCTAAGCGCCTCTCTCCCACGGTGAATTCTTGTTTTCACTGTAGAAATCGGCATATCAAGGATTTCACTAATCTCTTTTAGCGACAAGTCCTCTATATATTTTAAAATAACAGCAGATCGATACTTAAGGGGTAACTGATTAATCTCAGATTGGATCCATTCCTGCATCTCTAAGTTCACCACTTGATCCTCAGGAAGTTCCTGATCAGCAGCAAGCTGTGACTCGTAGGTTAGTCCTTCCGTTCCTTTTACCTTGTCTTCCAAGTAAAAGTCAGGCTTCTTTTTACGAAGTCGATCAATCGCAACGTTTGTTGCAATGCGGAATAACCAAGTAGAGAATTTGCGATCCATATCAAATTTATCAAGGTTCGTATAGGCACGTAAAAAAGCTTCTTGTGCCACATCCTGAGCTTCCTGCGGGTGGCCAACCATGCGATAGGCCACTTGGTAGACCTTGTCTTTAAATAACTCAACAAGTTCACCGAAGGATTCCGTATCCCCTTTTTTCACTTCGATTATCAATTTCCTGACTAATGTGTCCATAGCAATACCCCTGACCGCTTCAATCTGTACCGTTTACGTACCGGCTTAAAAAAGGTTTCATTTTTTTATTACACTTTTTTTATTTTAACAGAAAAAAGGAGTTTTAAAGAACAAAATTAGGGTAGTAATTATGTATCGATGTTAAAATCGGACTATTTTCCCAGAAAAGGGGTGACAAGTTATGCCTTCAAAGAAAACAAACATACTCTTGCACAAAATTGAAAGAGTCCGTCATGATTTAAACAAAATGGCCTTAACCGTTGATCTAAGCTCCCCAGACATCATTAATAGAAGCCAAGAATTAGATCACCTTCTCAATGAATACAAGACCATAACAAATTAATAATCCTTCGTCATCTCCAAAAGAGATGCTTTTTTTATTTTACACAAAAAAAGAAGCCTTACTCCTTAATGGAGATTCAGCTTCTTTTATATATACGATTAAGTAAATTCATGAAAGAAAAAGTGAGCCATGAAGGATTCCGACGCTATGCTAGTCCTGCTTCCTACTTCTTTTTATTAATGAAGCAGGGGAACCGTAGGTGAGAATCACGCTCTACTTGAGAAAAAAAAGTGAGCCATGAAGGATTCGAACCTTCGACCCTCTGATTAAAAGTCAGATGCTCTACCAACTGAGCTAATGGCTCATGACTTATTTAAAAGAAATGGCTGGGCTACCTGGGATCGAACCAGGGAATGACGGAATCAAAATCCGTTGCCTTACCGCTTGGCTATAGCCCAATAAAAATGGTGGAGGGGGGCAGATTCGAACTGCCGAACCCGTAGGGAGCGGATTTACAGTCCGCCGCGTTTAGCCACTTCGCTACCCCTCCAGCTAAAGAAAAAAGATAATATGGTGGAGGATGACGGGCTCGAACCGCCGACCCTCTGCTTGTAAGGCAGATGCTCTCCCAGCTGAGCTAATCCTCCATTATAACTTCAGATAAGCGGCGGATTTTTTCGTCCACTGCGTTATTCTCAATCAGTCACGTACTAAGGTACGCTCCTTCTTTCGAAAACTTGTGTCCTCAAACTCCTTGCTTCTCTTTGTTATTGACTGCAGATAAGCTTCAGATTCCTCTTAGCTTCTCTATGTACATCGCTGGTTATTCAAAAATGTAAATGGTGACCCGTACGGGAATCGAACCCGTGATACCGCCGTGAAAGGGCGGTGTCTTAACCGCTTGACCAACGGGCCAGAAGTGTGTGTCTCAATCACTGACAAAAAGTATTATACCCAATCCACAAACATAAGACAAGTGTTTTTAAAAACTTTTTTTAAAAAAGTTTTTACCACTACCTTTACGAACATACATTCGGTATAATGAAAAGAAAACCGAAGAGGATGATTTTGATGGAAAAGGAACCTGACTTATCACATTTGGAGCTACTCACCATCCTTGAAAAAGTTCGTTACTCCGCGCGTCAAGAAACCAAACTAGAAGTAGCGGAGTGTATGCTCGATTATGGAATCGACATTACGCTTGTTGGAGCCGTAACAGGACTTAAGAAAAGCCAGCTACTCTCAGGTAAGTAACACCACCACCCCTAGTCATTTAGCCCGAAGATTAAAAAAAGTGCCCACTTCCGTAGCCAAACTTCCATGAATGCATAGAGTAAAGTATTCCCTTTGAAAGGCGGTGTACGCATGGGCTTCTTCGGTGGTGGTAACTACGGTGGCGCTGACTACGGTTGTGGCGGTGGCTACGGATACGGTCAACAAGGACCAGTTGGAGGATACAGCGGCGGTTGTGGTAACGGTTTTGCTTTAATCGTTGTTCTATTCATTCTTCTTGTAATCATTGGTGCTTCTTACTGCAAATAAGTAATGAAGCTGATCCGTCAACTCTTCACTCTGTAAGTGTTGACGATCTTCACTATGCCTATTAACCAAAGAGCTGTCTCATTTTAAGGCCATTCGTTTCTGAATGCACCCATTTGAGACAGCTCTTTTTTTATTGTTTATACTACTTATAACAACTATTTAGGAGGGACTCCCATGAAAGTATATTACGAAGAAATTGATAGTCAGCTATTCCCTCAGTGGTTATTGCTTCCTGCAACAAGCCTCGATACGTCCTTAACGGTTCAAATAGATGCTCCGTTTGAACGTATGGAACCTGAAGATTTTCACGATGATTTAACAGTTGTTACGGTAACTCAGGCAGCTCTTGCCATCCGTTCAATTGATGAAACACACTTTGTTCTACATACGGATCAGGTAAAGAATGATCTCGAGACACACATACCAGATTCAATTGACTACTTTCTAATTCGACTTGAGGATTTGGAAGAAGTCCTTCAAATGAGCGTTAAGCCTTATTTTTCGTGTCCTCTTTGATTCGTTTCTCTATATAAAGTTTATTTTGTTTGGTGAATCCACAATAGAATACGTCATCAAAGTTTTCGTATCCTTTTTCTTTTAGCTCCTGTCTCAACCAGCTTGAATCTTTCCCGAATATCTCCAAGTGCTCTTCCTGTACCATGCCATCTAAAATAAACGGAAGCGTAAATGGCGACTGGTCCCCTTTTTTATAAACGGATAACGCCCCAGACGTCTCAAGCAACGCATAGTCAACATCACAGATATCGAATACATCCTTCGTCCGCAGCTGAAGTAATACGTCATCAAGATTATACGATTGCTTCTTCATACTCTCCTGCTGAAGCTTTCCTTCTCGTATGATCAGGACGGGTCGACCGTCAACAACATCTCGGAATTTTTGATTCTTTAATGAGATACGTGAAAAGGTATACTGAATAGCAAACAATAGAAGAATGGGAGCGATGCCCTTCATAAATGAAATATCTGTGTCTTCAATCATAATGACGGCGATGTCTACAATCAGTAAGGTGATAACGATATCTAGAACACTAATTTCACCAATATCTTTTTTTCCTGTCAAACGAAAGAAGGTCAAAATCATGAAAAACACAATGGCTGTCCGTAGCAGCGCAACCAATACCTCATCCATCTTAAAAAGTCCCCCGATCGACAGATTTTGTTTGTAGTATCTGTCTACGACCAGGGGACTATGCATGAGATCTGCTTATGATATTTTCGGAAGTCGCTTCACTAAGCGCTTCATCACTCGGTTTGATTCACTTAGTACAAGTTGTTTGTCGAGTGTTTTCATGATGCGGTTCTCCATCACAATTTTTCCATTGATAATGGTTGTTTCAACATCCGCACGTGTAGCTGAATAAACAATTCTAGAGATTGTGTCGACATCAAATGATGGGTAGGTATGAAAATCATTTAGGTTCAAAATGGCAATATCCGCTTTTTTGCCTACTTCCAAGCTTCCAATCTCATTCTCCAGCCCAATCGCCTTCGCTCCACCAAGTGTAGCCATACGAAAAACCGTTCTTGCATCCATTGAAGTTGGGCCATGGATTGGCTTTTGAATAAGGGCTGCGAGTCGCATTTCATTAAACATATCAAGGTTGTTATTACATGGTGCCCCATCCGCTCCAAGGCTTACCGCAATATCCTGACTTAATAAATCTGGAATTTCCGCAAAACCTGAAGCTAGCTTTAGATTTGAGCCTGGGCAGTGTGTCACTTTTACACCACGGTCTTTAAGAATTCTCTTCTCCTGCTCATCTAACCAGACGCAGTGCGCTAAGATCAATCGTTCATTCGCCAGTCCTAGATGGTCCAAGTACACAATATTTCGCATACCCGTTTCAGCTTGAACAATCTCAATTTCACCACGGTTTTCAGACGCATGTGTATGCACTTTAACCTGATAGTGATCAGATAAGGCTTGAACCTCTTTCAGCAAAGGTTCTGTGCATGATACGACAAATCGCGGTGTAAAGGCGTACTGAATTCGTCCTTGGTCATGGTTATGCCATTTCTCTAATAAATCAACGCTTTCCTGAATGGATTGCTGGGTATTTTCCTGTAATGCTTTAGGGACTTCGGTTCCCTTATCCATCATGACCTTTCCGGCTAATGCACGAATTCCCGTTTGAGAGATCGCTTGAAAGGCCGAATCCGTATGATGGACCGTTTCCATATCTACAATTGAGGTGGTTCCACTTTGAATGAGTTCACCGATTCCAAGCATCGCTGAGTAATAAATTGATTCCTCATCATGCGCGGCTTCGAGTGGCCAGATTCGTTTTTGCAGCCAATCCATTAATTCAAGGTCATCCCCTTTTCCCCGAAAGGCGGTTTGACATAAATGGATGTGTGTTTGAACAAATCCCGGGATCACTGTTCTGCCTCTACCATCAATCACTTTGTCAGCTTTTACATCCCCAAGATCTGATCCAATCGCTTTAATTGTTGTGCCCTCAATCAGAAGGTCTCCCACAAACGATTCTTCGTCTTTGTTCATCGTAATCAATTCTGCTTGCTTAATTAAAATGCTTCCCACTTTAATCACTCCTCACATTGAAATGAAAGAAGATTTGCCCACAAAAAATAGCTACAAAAATAGGGCAAACCTATTCTCGTAGCTAGGAAGTTTAAGGCTCCTACTAGAAACCCCCAATCCATATTATCGGGGCTATACGATGAAAACGATACTATGCAACTACTGCTCTAGTTTAGTGCATAAGAAGCCATCAAGCAAGATCATCGTCACATTACCTTACTGCTTACAGTTTAAACAAACGTTTGATTGACTCTGTGAACAGGTTCGTCACATTCATTGATTTATCATATGTTTCCCTTACTAAGACGCTTGTCTCTTTTTAAGTGTGGTGGTTACAATAATAATGATCTTATTTGTTGGGGGCGGGTCATGGTTATCATTGTTCAATTATCAAATGTGTTTCTATATATTGCGTTTGCGATTGTGTCCGGATATTATATTCTGCAGATTTTGCCAGAAAGACTTCGGGTACACATTACGTTATCTAAACAAACAGTGGAAAGTATTCTTCTTTCCATACCAATCTTGCTTGCTGTACCAGTTGTGAATGTAATTAATACGCTGACAAGCCAATTTGGTGCAAAGTGGTCTGATGCTTTTACAACTGTTTTACTGACGTACTTAGCAGGACAAGCGTTGATTGGTGCAATAATTGTTGTCAGTAGTATGTTCGTTTTAAATCGAACGAAGAAGCTATCGACACCTGTGGTGCATTATTCCCTTTTGGCTGGAGTCGTTCTTCTGATGGCTTGTGCAAGCTGGGCAAGTCATGGGACATCCATATCAGGTTGGATGGGTTTTGTTTCTACCTTTATCCACTTCATCAGCGTAGCTGCATGGATCGGTCCACTGTTTGTCATGGGCTGGTATGCACGTGAGCTACCTGATAGCCAATCGCTTCATAAATGGTTCTCACCCGTTGCCGCTGGAGCTGTTTTACTCCTATCGCTTACAGGCTTTTTCTTACTTACTGAAGTTACCCAGGATTATTTTAACGGGTGGCTGTTATCTTATGGTCAGCTTTTGTTTATCAAACATATTCTGTATGTTCCACTTCTATTTTTCGGGCTACGGCACTTAATTATGCTTAGTTTAAAAAAGCCTCGCCTAACAGCGCCACAGTTAAAACGGTCCTTCCGTGCTGAATCTGTGATTGCTTTATTCATCTTCGCTGTGACAGGGTTTATGTCTGAGCTTGAGCCCCCTCACGAAGTGTTGCGTACGCTTCAAACTGAGCCCGTTAGCTGGATCACTCAGCTGTTCATCCAAGAACCACTTTCTCAGTTTCAATTGCTATCCTTTTCACCTGGACCAATTGGGTTTGTATTTCTTTATCTGTCCATCATTTTCTTCTTAGCTGGTTTAGCCATATTATTACTAACAAGGGGCACCTTTTTCTCAGCACTTATGATGGGACTTCTGGTTGTTTCTTCTTATACAGGCATCATGATGTCCCTAACTCCTGGAGAAATCTATGTGGATAACACCTCTTATTCTGAGATAGAAGATGCTATTGCGGCGAGTCACCCTGAAGATGCTGCAATTAATGTTCTTTGGGAAGATGTTGGTACGGATGTAGCCTATGCAATCTATACAGTTGATGACACAGATCTTGGGCTAGAAAAACTTACTGTGAATCAAGAGAAATTCACCCGTATTCCGTTAAGTGGACTTGTTTTAGAAGGAGGATTTAATCGTGCCAGCACCAATGGTACGCAAACTCAACGTTTTGAAACAGGGACTTGGCACAACCCAGACTTCAGGTTCGCCTATGTAACCTTTGGCTATACACCTAATCCAGAAGCAACGGAAGCACGGATCATCTATACCGGAGAAACGGTCACCACACCGATTGAAAATCAAACCTTCGTCTTAATCACAGACAGCGATGAGAGCTGGTATGAAACACATACGGTGGAAATCCTTAATGAAAGTGGCGAGGTACTCGACTCATTTGAGCTTGATTCAATGAGTGGAGGGTTTCATCATTAATACACAAAAACGTTCTGCACCCATAGTGGATACAGAACGTTTTTTTGTTAAACGAGAGCTTCCTGCTCTTCTTTTAAACGACTACCAAGATATTTCGCTACCTCAAGCATACCGAATACACCAGCTTTCTCCTCGGCTTCTGAGTTGTAGTTTGTGTTTGTATTAATGTCATACGTATACAGATTTCCTTCTTGATCACGAATGCATTCAATTCCCGCAATTTGCACGCCATTTGCTTTTAACACGTCAGCATATTGACTGAGGACTGGTTCGTTAAAGCTATGATCAATTTGGAACTTCGCATTTGGCTCTTCCCCAGCTGGGCAGAATAAGTCTTCAATCGAGCAAGCATCTGCCGGGCATAGCTCAAAGCCTTCAGATGTATCAACTCGCACCGCATAAACAAATTCTCCTCCTACAAATTCACAACGTGTAATGTATGGCTCAGGAGCCTGAATATATTGCTGCAGCAAAGTAATCCCGTCAACTGGCTCTTCAAAGGCATCACTCTCAAGATACGTTTGGAGTGCTCGTTTGTCCTGGAATAATTGGACACCAAGCCCTTTTCCGGCACGATTATGCTTCGTAATAAAAGCTTGTCCATCAAATGTATCCGCAGCCTGTAGAATTTGGTCTTTGCCAACCGCAGCCACTGTTTTTGGTGTGCGTACGCCGAATTTTTCAAGCTCCATATATTGAACCACCTTACTCACCTCAAGCTGCAATGCCCGGCTATTATTAATTACCGTACGACCGTAACGTTCGAGCCAAGCCAGCACTGCTGCTGCAAGCTCAGGCGCATAACGGTGACCTCGCGTGTGAGAAGAAGCACTCATACGCGAATAAAATATACCTTCAGGAGGAGCATCGTTTAGATTAATAGCTCCACTGCCTAAATGCCAATCCTCATATGGTAAGCCTAACTCTTCTAATCTGTTAAATAAGTGGACGGTCCACTCCTGATTTTCATGTATGACATAGATCTTCTTCATCTTAGATTGTCTCCTTTGTTTGCTTTCTTAGTTGTTCAACAACGGGCATCACATCGCGAGCGAAGCGTTCCATTTCTTCATATTGCGGCGAGCATTGTAAGAGCACTAGATCAAGCCCAACCTCTTCATACTCCAAAATTCGTTTGGCAATCATCTCTGGTGTGCCAATCAATTCAGGTCGTAACCCGCGGTTGGATACAGAGTAGTCTTGCAGTTTAATTTGCTGTTCCAGCTGCGATTTGCTTGTAAAATCATCGTATCCCGCATAGGCATCAGATTCCTTCACATCCGTAATGCGGGCAAGCTCAGCCTGGGCTTCTTCTTCAGTATCACGACAAATGACGTAAGCCGCCATTCCAAAACGTGAAAATGGTGTGTGCCCCGTTTTCTTCCGACGTTCCTTCATATCAGCAATCTTCGCGCGGATCTCTTCTACTGTACCACCGTGCATCACGTAGGCGTCACATTTTTCAGCGATTGTTGTTTTGCCCTGCTCACTCTCACCACCAGCATAAAGAATCGGATTTGGACGCTGAACAGGTTTTGGTGAAAGCTTCGTATCCTTTAACTGATAGTAAGTTCCATCATAAGTGAAGGAGTCTTCTGTCCACAGTCCTTTTAACACATCAATGAACTCCTCGGTTCGTGCATAGCGCTCATCGTGCTCTGTGAATACTCCACCATATTGTCGCGCTTCCTCAGCCCACCAGGCAGACACAACATTTAACGTAAACCGACCGTTACTAATCTGATCAATATTCGCCGCCATCTTTGCCGTAGTCGCTGGATTATGGAACCCCGGACGAATCGCCGTCATTAACTCTATTTTTGAGGTAACCGCAGCAAGCGCCGCAGCTGTAGTCCATGCCTCGAGCACATCTTCACCTGGACCCTTTATATCATTTAAGTAAAGTTCAGCAAGGAGAGTTGTATCGTATCCCCAATCCTCCGCTGCTTGAATCACTTTTTTTGCATAATCAAAGGTTGCCGGCATCTGTTCATCTTGAACATTGCGTAACCACCCTCCAAAAATCGGTAGCCAAAACCCATATTTCATTTGATACGCCCCCACTCTATAATAAAAAAAACACCTCTTCGATAAGAAGACGTGTGCGTACTCCTTATCTATCAGAATGATCATCATTCTGCTGGATTTGGCACCTGTACATCTGTGTCGGTTGCCGGGCTTCATAGGGCCAGTCCCTCTGCCTCTCTTGATAAGATATATGATTGTCTATTAATTTTATCAGATTAATCAGATTTACTCAAACATAGAGTTTCAAGATGCATTCTCTCGCGTTTTATGACGAACTGAGCGAAAAATTAAATAAATGATAAGTATTCCTAGAACAATGACTAATGCTGATTTGATGGGAGTTGGCTCTCCGATCATGTTCTGCAATAGATCACCTGGACTAAAGGGGACGCCGAGCCATCTTAAGATTCCTTGAGCTAAAAAATAGAATACTATCCCTAGGATAAACCACTTCATAAAGCCGCCCACCACCTCATGATTCAGAAAATAGATTATATTCAGTGTATCAAGAATTGATGTGTTTGAAAAGGATGAGGGTGTGTAATGCTCCATTCTGCTCTCTAACGTTCCAATCCACCTCCCCCCCAAAAAAACAGCAAGCATCCGAAGATACTTACTGCTTGGCATGGGCTTCTTCTGCTGCTGCCATGTCCATATGAAAGAACTCCCAAAGGTGGCCATCGATGTCTGCGAAGCTCCATCCATACATGAATCCGTGATCCTGTGGTTCATTATAAGCTCCTGCTCCTGCAGCGAGTGCTCGATTTACAACCTCGTCCACTTCTTCTCGGCTATCAAGGGAGAGCGCGACAATCGCTTCGGAGTGAGTGCTTGTGTTTGGGATTTCTTTTTTGGTGAACGATGTGTAGCGGTCTTCTTCAAGAAGCATCACATAAATGGTTTCGTTAACGACCATGCATGTTGCACTTTCGTCTTCGAATTGTTGATTAAACGTAAAGCCAACCTCTGTAAAAAAGGACTTTGATTTTTGTAGATTCTTGACTGGAAGATTCACAAAGATTTGTCTTGCCTTAATATTCATCCGTTACCCTACTCTCATCATTTTGTTCCCTTATAATTCGCCTTCTTTTTGCTAGTTCCTGCTTTTGTATCGTTCTCTTTTGCTGTGTATTCAAAAAAACCTGGAACGTCATAAGTGTTTACCTTATCAATCGATTCCATAACCTTCATCTTAATTTCTTGTTCAACGTCTTCTCGGTACTGCCAAGGGATGTGACGAATGCTTTTCTTGATCTTCGGCTCCATCTTCTCAATGAGATCTTTTTGTCTTTTCGTATCAATCATGCTTGTCCTCCTGATCTATAGCTGTTCTTAATTTTGAAAGAGCTCTTGTCGCAATTTGAGAAACATTCTGTGGTGTACTTCCAAGCCTTTTGGCAATGGCCTTATGACTGAGTCCATCTAGAAAATAGAGGTTCAGCACCTGCTTTTGCTTCTCAGAGAGCTTGAGAAACTGTTTGTATAGTGCCGGATTCTCAATCATTTCCTCCAAATGCTGCCCTCCATCTGTGACAAGACTCTCTACGCTTGGACCCTTCGATTCTAAGACATCATGAAGATAGAGTGAGTGATCGTCTGAGAGTGGTTGGTCCATCACATAGGAATGGCGTGCGAAATGACGCCTGTAGCGTTTGCTTACATCAATAGAATAAAAGTGGATCAGTTGCGAAAGATATTTCACTAGTCGAAGCTCCATATAAAAACTACGAAAATATTCATTCACAGCCTCCCTATTTTTAACTGTTGGTTCTACAATACTTTCTATTAACAGCTCCATATGCTGTTCTTCTTCAAGAAATGCTTTAATGACTGGTGTGTTAAGAGCCTTTTCATAGGTTATGACAAACTCTCTAAACTCATTTGACTCCTGATAGGCACGTTGGTTTACTAACTCCATCATCCATACCTCCTTTCTCTTTAAAGAGATGACAAGCAACGAATAATCAACGTTTCATAAAATAAATAAGAACTTATGTTCTCATTATACACAGAAAATGCGAATATATGTTCTTGTCAATTTGGGAAATAAGTTGATTTTTTATTCATGGAGATCTCTTTATATAGTAGCTTCTCTTAAAGGGGTGAAAAGATGGGAACTATGCCTGAATGGACGATGTTGCTTGCGAACGTTGGTTTTCCAAGTGCTGTTGCCTTGTATCTACTGTTTCGTTTTGAAAAGCAAATCACCGCACAGACGCTGGCCATTGAAGACCTGACAAGGAAGCTTGCAACCAAAAATGAGGAGGACGAGTAACATGAATATCATCCAAGATTTAATTCCAACGAGTAACTCAAACCGCCCAGGGACAAGCCTTGCTCCAACTTTCATCACCGTACACGAAACAGCCAACACCAACCCAGGAGCCGATGCAGAGACGCATTCCCGCTATGTTAAAGGAGCAGATGCCCAGAGCCGACAAGTCTCCTGGCACTATACAGTAGACGATTCCACCACCTATCAACACCTTCCGATTAATGAAGTGGGGTGGCACGCAGGTTCAATTGGGAACAGCCAGTCAATCGGAATTGAACTTTGTGTGAATAGCGATGGGAATTTCACCGCAACACGCCAAAGAGGGGTTGAATTAATCCAGAGCTTAATGAATCAGTTAGACATTCCACTCTCTCGTGTGGTCAGCCATCAGCATTGGACAGGCAAAAACTGCCCAGCTAATCTATTAAGTGTCTGGAATAGCTTCATCCAAGAGGTAGGTGGCAGTAGTAACGACTCAATTGGAACCGTTCGGGTGCTCGCGTCTTCTCTCTGGGTATACAACCGTCCAGATTGGAGTGCACGCTATCAGACAGTCAGTCGCGATGAAGTCTTTACCGTCGTACGCGAATTGATTGTGAATGGATCAAAGATGTATGAGCTTCGTAGCGGTCTATTTATCACCGCAAATACGCAATTCGTTCAGTTCCAGGCTCGTTAAGTATAAAAGAAGAACTCGACATCCCAGGCGGGAGTCGAGTTCTTCTTCTATACCGTTAGTATCGGTTTATCTATTCCTTTTTGATAAAAAGCGAGCGTGCCTTCCTTTTCCTCAACTGAAAAATACGTACCCCAATCCGCATCGTAGCGAACGTCCGGCGCTCCATACACTGCAACTGCTTGAATATGTGTTCCAGGTTCGAGCGTACTCACAACTGTTGGAATACTGGTTCTTGGCTTCATAATGTTTGTATTTATGTTTGGATACACAAGCCTCGCCTCTCCTGTTCCATACAGCCGCTTAATTCCACTTGTTCCACCACTATAGGAATAGAGCGCTTTGCCTTCTCCTACAATAATTGATCCATTTCCATCATCACCAAGTCCTACAGCAAATCCACCTTCTGCAGCAGTTAGTGGCCTAGCTGTTCGGATACGATGAATCCGCAAATGACATGGGAGCCTTGGAACAATCCATGTTTCTATCGTGACATCTCTCCATGGCTGCCAATCCATTTTGATTAGTGATTTTGAGAGTTGACTATACGTGGACGAGCGTTTCACTCTGAAAAGTTGGTCCTGCTCACTTAATGCAAGCATCGAGTCAAAAGCTCCCTGCTCAATTCCCCACTCTGCCCGGGGAACACTAAAACCGAAGTGGCTCGAGTAGACAAACTTCTCATACTTTGCAGAGGTATGGGTATGCTCATTTGTCCTGGGGTGACCTGCATTAAAGATAGCCGCATGACCCAGATGCCGAGCCAGTACTTTATTTGCTTCAGCTTGCGCCTGAACTTCCATTAGAGATGGCATTCCCTTTTCATCTGCTTTCCAAAATGGATGATCATCAGGAAGCGCCAGAAATAGGAAGGTTTTGAGTGCCCAATACGGCGAGCCCGGCGAATTATAGTTTTCCGACATCCCTAAATTCGGATACTCGTACCCAATGGTCAATACACCTCGTGCATCAAAAATCGATCGGTCCATCCATTTACGAAGATGACGAAACAATAGTCCTTTTATCTCGCCCAGTGTATAGGGAGCAACGTCTACCTCCGCAAAGACGATCGCACTCCAGAATGCAGCCTGTGCAAAACGATACGTCATACTGCGACCATACGGGATCGCACCTCCATCGTCCGCAAACCAGTAGATGAAGTCCTTGGCAAAACGCTTAGCTCTTTCTTTATAGAGAATGGCTCGTTCTGGATCCTCCCCCTCCATTACCTTGGCATAAAAAAGGCTATAAAAGTGAATCGCAAACGGGACATAATAATCACGATGCGCATCTTCCCCGTCTGCGTACCAGCCATTCCCCAGATAAAATGCTTCCATCCGTTCAAGCGAATCCTCGATCGTTTGCTGGCTATATGGCGCGCCAACTTGCTTTAACCCCAATTGAACAAGAACCGGGAAGAACAGCCAATTGCAGTCATGACATTTGTACTGACTGCTTTGGGAGAGCCATGCAACAAGATGCTCACGCTCCTCGTTTGTTAGCTTCCCCCAAAGCTGATTTGGCATTAAACAAAGCGCATAGCCGTATACGGACATTTCCACTAACATCTGATGGTAATCAGTTAGCTTCCCCCAATATTCAGAGTGGTTTGGGTCCGTTCCATTCCTAACACCTTCAACAAGTCGGTCGAGATAGGTAGGATGACTGCCACCAGCTACGAGTGGAGCTACTCCCCAGAAAAGTCTTGAGAATGCTTCCATATGAGCCGTTTTTGAGCCATAAGAAGATCCCGTCTCCCCTAAATGAATTCCTGCATGACCTTCTTTTAACTCATCCATCACAGGATTAACGAGTTCCAAAAGCCATTTCTCGATATCCGCTTTCGTTTCACCCATTTGAAGACTTTCACGTTTCATGTGAACACCCTTCCATTCGATTGATTTCCTCTATTGTAAACCCTTACAATAGAGGAAAGGTACCCTTTTAAAGCAGATCGGAGGAGCTTTTATGAAAAAATCCTTATTCACAGACAGTCACGGAGAACCCATTTCACGTGAGCGTGTTCATCATAAGATCCAGCAGTCATCTTTTCTGCAAAAGTGGGTCCAGGACCTCTCCACCTATGCGCAATCTGTTTTACATACACCAATGCCTGAACTAGACTATGATTCATTTAACGCGTATGTCGTGGACGGAAATCGTGATCCTTATCAACAGGTTTACTTTGAAAGGCGCAAGCGTCTTACCACCTTTTCGATTCTGTCATACCTCTATCCAGACCACTCGGAGTATTGTAAGCATCTTCACTCAACCATATGGGCTATTTGTGGTGAATGGACGTGGTGTTTGCCTGCCCACCTTCATCTAGACTCAGCATTCGAGCAATCTGATCACGCGGCTTATCAACAAATCGATTTATTCGCCGCTGAGACGGCCTTTTCTTTAGCTGAAATTTTAACAATGTTCAAAGATTCGATGCCTGCTCTAATCAAGCAGAGGATAACCTACGAAACTCGCAGAAGAGTGCTTAAGCCATTTCTTAAAATGGACCAACCATGGGAGCAGGCTACTCATAATTGGTCGGCTGTCTGCGCCGGTTCCATTGGTGCATGTGCGATGTACGTAATTAATTCCAATGAAGAGCTTCAACGAATCCTTGATAAATGTATAAAAAGCGTCTCTTATTTTATATTGGGGTTAACAGATGAAGGAGTATGTCAGGAGGGCTATCATTACTGGCAGTATGGATTCGGATACTTTATTTACTTTGCAGATCTACTAAAAAAGCATACAAGAGGCAAGATCAATCTATTAACGCTTCCTAAAATAAACGAAACCGCTCATTTTCAAGAGAAGGTCTTTATGGGGCAGGATACAGTCGCTAATTTTTCAGATGCGTTGGAAAAGGCTGCGCCACTACTTGGGCTCAGCTATTATCTCCACACTCATTTCGACAAAGTACACCTGCCTAAGGCAAATGAGTGCGCCACATTTGATTCAGACCCCTGCTACCGTTTTGCGCCTGCCATTCGTCATTTTATTTGGTACGATGACACGAAAGAAGGTGGAACGTGGCCCACGCACACAACCCACTTTTCCGAGGCACAATGGTATCTCTCAACCTTTACCTATAAGGAACAATTGCTTGGCGTTGCCCTAAAAGGTGGTCACAACAATGAACCTCACAACCACAATGACCTCGGCCACTTTATGATCTATGTGGATGGTGTGTCCATGCTTTCAGATATTGGAGCGGGGCATTATACAAAAGCCTCCTTCAGTACAGACCGGTATCATATGCTCTCAAACGGATCACATGGCCATTCCGTCCCTATCATCGGGGGCTACGTTCAACAGCAGGGTGCTGATTCGATTGCCAGGGTTCTCTGCTTTAAAGAAGATCAAGGTCAACAGAGCGAATATCAACTAGAACTCACACATGCGTACTCCGTTCCTTCTTTGCAGTCGTTTACTCGTAAATGGGAGATCAATAGGGAGTTCGGACATGTTCGTTTGACTGATTCATTCACACTTACATCACCTGAACCAGTCATGGAACGGTTTGTGAGTCTAGCTGAGAATGTGCGTGTTAAACCGGGTACAATCATAATCTCTCAAGGTGAGACTTCTCTTCATATACTGTTTGATCAAGAGTTCACTCCAACTGTAACAAAAGAGAAGATACTAGATCACTTTGGGGATGTTAAAGAAATCAATCTGATTGATTTTAGCTTTGAACACATAGTAGGAAAGGTTTCATTTACGTGTCATTTTACAGTCAGACCTACTCTAACCGATAAAATGGCAGACTGATCGCTAAATAGACGCATACAATCAGAGAGACATACAACAACACGTTCGACAAATGAATCAACTAGGTATCCCGTAATACTTCCGCTTATCACAGCAACAGGCAGTAAAAAATAGTTGTGGAGCTTCTGTGTAGACGTGGTTGTGTAATTTCGTTTTTTACAGTGTGGACACGTTACTCTGCGCCAATTAGAGAGAATAATTTTCCACAGAGGTACGTTTTGATTGCAGTGGTTACATGTTCGATTCATCGAAGTAATCCCCCCTCCTAATTAAACCCAATTAATTTAGCATTACCCTCTTGAGCTGTTAGGAAAACGAAAAAGAGTAAGGCACCCACGCCTCACTCTTTTTCTTGTTTTTTTACAACGGTATTAAATTACCTTGTTATCTAATGCACGTTACTCAAAATAATTGAAATTTCCTTCATCGATGGCTGCTTGTTTCTCATCTAAAATTTGTTGGTAGCCCGCATTTAAATACCGTTCCTTGGCAGCTTCATAATTTTCATCGAATTTATCTTCAGGTCCCATAACAACCATTAGATAGAGTTCTTGAAATAATGCATTTAAATCAGCTTGATAATCATTCTGACTATCTATGACTACTGTGAATAAAGGATCTTGTATAGAATACTCCCTTGTTTCATCTTGATATTTAAACAGATCATCAACAATATACTCGAAACCTGGAGGTGACCAAAAGCTTTCCATTGCTTTACGTGTTAACTCTTCAGTCTCAAAATAAGGGGCTTCCGTTACAAGTGCCCAATAATCTTTGTTATTGTTCATTGATAGAGCTGATTCACCATTGAATTCTGTTTCAATAATTGGGATACCATCTGAATCTAATGTATAGTTTTCACCTTCAATCCCATTTTGCAAGAAGAATAGATTTTCAGACTGACTCATCCATTCTAAATACAACCATACAGCAATTCTTTCTTCTTCAGTGGCAGATTCATTTACTCCCATAATTAAGCCAAATGGCCAATTGGCTCGCCCTTGTGGCACTCCTCCTTCGGGTATTTCAGCATATGGAGGAAGTACAGCAAATTCAGCTTCTGGATTATTTTGTAGTGTAGATGTGTAAAGATCCGTGTTAGAAGAAATGTACTCTCCCACTATACCTGTTCGACCTGCTACAAACTCTGACCTGATTTGATTCCCATCTGTACGCAGGTAAAACTCCTGATCTATTAGACCATTATGATACCGATAACTTAAATTCCTAAGCCAACGTTCTGTATCTTCCGTTGTAAAATCAGCCACCATAAGGTCTGAATAAAGTGCACGGTATTCTGGATCAATTGGCCAGTCACGGAAAGCATAATTATAGTTGTAAATATTAGCCGTCAATCCTCCACCCATTGTACCAATTCCTGCATCCCTCCACTTCTCTGCCATTTCATTTAGCTTTTCAAGTGACGTTAAATCCTCCACTTTCATACCTACTTGCTCAACCCAATCCTTACGAATAACAGTTGTATAGTTACTGACATCTGGTCGATCAGCAAAGAAGAACATGTTTTGATCATCCACAACACCAAATTGTTCATTCGTGTCTTTTAAGTTTTCCCAATATGTCGGCGCATATTTAGCCAGTTCATCTATATCAAGCGGCTGTAACACATCACTGTCATAGTAAGCCAACGCTTGTGGCATATCATAATGGAAGATAACATCTGGTGCATTTCCTGCTGCTAATAATTGTTGAAAGTCTGTTACTTCACTAGCTCTTGCTATCGGAACAAAGTTGATAGAGATGTTGTGTTCATCTCCAAATTCTTCTTGAATCCAACGAGTATAAAAATTATCAGATACATTCCAGCCTTCAAAAGCTCGATCATACACAGGAATACTTAGCTCTACAGTCTCTGAAAACTTCATCTCATCGTCAGGTACATTCGTCCCATCATCGTTTTGTTTAGGATCATTCGCAGCGTCATTTGAACATGCAACTAAAAGCCCTCCAAAAGCCAATACAGTAAAAGTACTTAACCATTTACTTTTCATAGTTATCCCCCATCTTTATTATTCTTTAACAGATCCAATCATGACGCCTTTCACAAAATACTTTTGTACAAATGGATAGACACAAAGTATGGGAAGCGTCGCAAAAATCACAACAGCTGCTCTCAGTGTTTCAGGACTACTCGTTTGTACGAGTGTTAACTCAGTTTGGAAGCTCTCGCTAGCTTGAACTACCAGATAATATAATTTCAACTGTAGGGGGCGCAGTTCGGTTTCATATCTGATGTAGAATAACGCATCTTGATAGCTATTCCACCGACCTACAGCATAGAAGAGTGATAGTGTGGCAATAATAGGCTTGATAAGGGGCAAAACGACGCTCCACAAAATTCGAAAATGTCCAGCTCCATCCATACGCGCTGATTCTTCTAAGCTAGCAGGTACAATACTTTGGATAGATGTTTTTAAGATGAGTAGATTGAATGCACTAAAAGCCCCCGGAAGAACAAGCGACCAAATGGTATCAAGCATTCCTAACTTATTTACAAGTAGATAGTCAGGGATAATCCCACCAGTAAAGTACAGTGTAATCATGAACAATAAAGTGATTGTTGTCCGACCTTTTAATTGTTTTCTCGATAGTGGATAAGCTGCACAAACCGTAATGATCATGCCGATTACTGTAAATAAAACCGTTATGAGAACGGTTACATATAAAGACTGTAATATGCTTTTATCACTCAGTATCTGAGTGTAAGCATCCAATGTGAATCCTTTAGGCCAAAGGAATATATTATTTGCAACGACGTATGCATCACTACTTAAAGATTTGACGAGAACATGTACAAAAGGAATTAAACAAGTTAGAGAAATGATTACTAGAATGAGACGAATAACGAGTTCCCATATATCAAAACGTTTCCGCTTACCCATTTTGCTCTTATTAATTACGTTCATACTCCCCCCTCTTTCGTCTTAATCATTTTTCTGTATAACCTACTTGTAAAAGGTCTTTAAAGGAGCCCATCCTCTCCCATCTTTTTTGCTATTCGATCTGAAGCTAACACAAGGATAAGTCCAATGATGGCTTGAAAGAGACCAAGTGCAGTAGCTCGGCTAAAATCTCCGTTTTCAAGGCCCCAACGATACACCAAGATAGGAATGGTTGTGGTGAATTCTGTTGAAGCCATATTCTGTAGAGCAAAAACCCTCTCGAATGACCCCCCCATCACATTTCCCAAACTTAAAATTAATAGAACAACAATCGTAGGTCGAATGCATGGTAACGTAACATGCCACATTTTTCTCCATCTACCTGCACCATCGACGGTTGCAGCCTCGTATAGTTCTGGGTTTACGCCACTCATTGCAGCAAGATAGATAATTGTTCCCCATCCCATACCTTGCCATACACCGATAGCTAGATAACTAATCAGCCAGTGTACATCCTCTTGAAGAAAGGGGATGCGTCCTCCTCCTAGTTGCTCGATAAGGTTGTTAACCATGCCGCTTCCAAGGCCAAGTAATTGATAAGCAAGAGCACCAATGATGACCCATGATAAAAAGTGTGGTAAATAAAGAACAGTTTGGTTCACTCGTTTGAATACTTTTCCCGTAATCTCATTGAGAAGTAAGGCCAACATAATGGGCACAGTAAAACTTAGGATTAAATCAGATACGTTCAGTAATAATGTATTACGAACCGCTTTTGCGAATTCAGGTCTATTAAACAGATCAATAAATACATCAAATCCGACCCATTCGCTAGCCCAAAATCCTTTTATAATGTTGTAATCCTTAAAAGCAATCAGTAGTCCTGATAAGGGCATATATTTAAAGATAAATGCAAACAGGACAGGCAATAAGAGTAAAACATACAATTGCCAATCTCTCTTTAGAAAATAAACTAGTTTCTTTCGATCACCCTTTATTTGTTTAAGATTTTTTTGAATCAATTCATGTTTCGTATCTTTCGTTTTCAACCATACACCTCCCATTAAATCATGTGTTCTGCTACAGAATTGATTGCTAGATTCCCGTAATCTACGTTTAATCGGTCCTGACGCAAATCATAATTAATGATTATTCAAATTACTTTTGAATAGACCTTAGTCTGTAAGATATATCTAAAAGAAATACTTTTAGAAATTTAAAATCAAGTAACTAAGCTTTCTCCAACAGTTTATAATCAAAAAAAAAAGAGTGAGGCACCCACGCCTCACTCTTTCTCCTATTTTTCTTTTAACAACTGAAAGATCTGCTCGTTCTGTTCTTCCGTTCGTTTTAGGCTTTTTTCAATATTGCTTGAGCTAATAAAGAACTCAATTATACTGACACCTACTATGACTTTTCTTTAAATATCGTACATGCTTCAACATCAACGGTTAAACATCGCGCGTAGATCCACATCTTCACGTTTCTCTTGTGGCGCTTCAAACATTGGTCTTGCTCCAAAGCGGAAGATGCCGGCGAAGATGTTGCCTGGGAAGGTAGAGACCTCCGCATTAAAACGCCCAACTGATTGGTTATAGGAGTGACGCGCAGCTTGAATGTTCTCTTCAATATTTGTAATGGAACGTTGCAAATGCTTATACGCTTCACTAAATTTAATATCCGGGTAACGCTCCGCCTGCGCCATAAATGCCGGGATCTGGCGGTTCATATTATTGTGCGCTTTGACTTTCTCATCTACATTTGTCGCATCAATAATTTGTTGTCTTAATCCAATAACCCCTTGAAGGACTTGGTTTTCGTCCTCCACATGCTGGCGTGTAACGTCCACCAGTTTAGACAGCTCATCCACACGACGCATTAAAATGGCATCTAGGTTTGCAAAGACATTGTCGACGTGAATGTTATACCGTTGAAATTTATTGTAGTATACGATGGCGACACCTATGATGGCCGCTAACATAATACCTACAACGATAAGAATGATTGTACCCATTTGTCTCTCTCCTTTTCTATTGCTTATCTTATACGAGTATTCAAGGTATTTTGTTTCATTTATTCCAAATTCGTAAGTTTAAGTTCAAGTCATCAACAAGCTGCATGGCACGGTTCATGTCCTGATAATATTCCTTGAACATCTTCTCATCAATCTTCTGATGGATGTTCGATTCAAAATGAGTCTGGTTAGTATGTAGCATAAAATACATCTTTCCATCCAGGAAGGTAAAGTAGCTTTTTGCGCGTTTGAAGGGTTTTGGGTGTTTCTTTGGTACAAGGCGACCATTCATTTGATTCATCCCTTGCCTTGCTGCTTCTTTTTTCCGGTACTTTGCATTCGACTTGTTCGAACGCTGTTGACTTGCAAACTCCATGAGTCTTTTTTTAAAAGCTGGCGTTAAAATATACCTGGCTTTTGTTTCATCTGTCGTTTTCACTGTGAATGTCTTATCAAACTCGAGGTCCATCGTCTCCATCTCTTTTAAAATCTCTTCATCACGCTTTGTGAAGAATCTGGAGAACCAGCTCGGTCTTCTTTCCTTTGGAACGATGGTTGTGAGTCCCTCGAACTCTTTGTTAAAATCAGCTACAAAGAACAACCCTTGAAAAGCGGCCTCTCTCCACCGTCGCACTCGCTTACGATGCTCATACGTTACTAATTTGTCCGCTGTAACCTCGGAAAAAAAGAGCCGTGTTCGTTCATCCCCTTCCCCGACATCGCCTTCAACAAAATCATTTCCTCCATAATAATCAAACGCATCTGCAAAAATATGCGCATCGACAAAATGTTTGGAAGCGACAAAATAGGTTGGCTTATACACAAAATTCGGATTCATAAAATGAATAATTTTCGTTAGCAGTTCTTTTTTGATTTGGGTCTTGAGCAACCGTTCTTCTTTTTGAAATTTCACTTCTTTGCTGATTCCAAAAAACAGACAGTAGAAAATCCACGCTCCAGGAATGGCTAAGAAGTACGTCCATTCCATGAAATAATAGATAGAGACCGCTGCTGCAATCGTCAGCATAAGTAGGATCCAATACGGACGTCGATGAGCACGTAGCAACTGTAGCCGTTTCCCCTCTAATTCTTCAGCTAAATGATGCAAATCATCTTTATAAAACGCTTCAAATTCCTCTTCAGATTTTGAAAATCGTTCCAAATCATACGCATCCTGAAATTGCTTCATCCTTCCACTCCTTTCCACAAATTTCACTCTTTTTATTGTGAAGGCTACAAGTGACCCATGCATGAGGAATGAGTATGATTTCACTGTTTTTTCCAACAGGACTTATTTCCTTATCCTATTTGTGTTAGAAATAAACATCTTTTTAAAAATCCAGTTTTTTGCAGGTAAACCGAAAATCATGAGTAAATCAATCGCTAGAAATAGTGGGTTTTTCAGTCTAGTTTTTAAAAACGGTTAAACATTTGTTAAGATATTCAACATATTTTAGATAATACAATTATAATTTCATTTTAATTCCACTTTTACATTTTATAAACAGAGGGTATGTGTGAAAAAAGGAGGCGTTTAAAATGAAAAGAATCACTACTCTTGCCAGTATGATTTCTGTAACCTTTATAATTGCTGGGTGTCAAACTACCGATGGTGAATCAAATTCCCAAGTATCTGAAACGGTTGAAAGTGATCCTGGAGAAAATGAGGACATAAGTGAAGAGGTTAATGAGGGAGATACTAACGGTGGTAGTGACAGCGAGAGCAAAGAAGATGAAGAAGAATCATCGAACGACAATCAAAATATTGAAAACCTAGACCGTGAAGAGGATGAAGATTCTTCAAGTTCAAAGGAAGAGAATAATAAAAAAACCTATTCTGGAACTCAAGAAAGTATAAATTATTTTATTGATTCTCATTTATTTAATCACGAAAGCGATTTCTACACTGCATTTACTATTAACCGCGGTGGAGAAGGAAAAGATTACTCTATTGAGGAACGTTTAAAGCAATCTCTTATCGAAAATGACCCCACTGAACAAAAAATTCTAGACTCATTCACTGACATGTCTTTAGACTGGCCAGAACTCAAAATTACATTTAACGCAGAGGAGACTGAATTATCAACAACGCCCGGTGTAAGAACCCTATTTTTCGATTCTTTACTAGGAATAAGTGATTTATATGGAATTGAGCAGATTATCTTCTTAAATTCTGATGGTGAAAATGATGTGACCGTAACTGAAAGACTCGTTGATGAACCAATTGCTGTTGAAAATGAGAGAGGGCTCTCACGAGGATACTATACTATTTATGATGATGAGTTAGAACAGACGTTGTTTATTTCTGGTAGTGCTCTTGAGGATGAGGATGTTGTAGACGAGAATGGTGAAGCGCTCACTTTTAAAGATACAGTAGAAGTTATGCGTTCGATTAATTCTTCGGAAGCGTTCTACTCTTCAGCTATTGTTGATGGAATTGAAATTATTGATGCATCCATTGTCAATGGAGTAGCTAGTGTTCAATATACAATGGATGAAGATCTTGTAACTGAGGCAGATCGAACAGTATTTGAAAACGCCATCCAACTTGCGGCACTTGATTTTCATGCTTGGGAAGTCGATCTAGTGAACGATACATTGCAAGAAGGTATCACTTACCCTCTAGTGGGTCAATAATATATACTAATTAACAAATTTAGGAAGTGAGAATTCACAGTTTATTAAATAAAAAAAGACAGGCATCTATACAGATTCTAAGATGCCTGCCTTTTTCAATTATGTTCAAACGCGATTAGTGCTCTCTCAAGGCCAGCTAATCCTTCATCGATTTGTTCCTTCGTAACGGTAAGTGGCGGGATCATGCGAATGACCTCTCCGTGCTTGCCACTAAAATAAAAGAGAACTCCTTCATGTAATGCAAGATCTAGAATGTCCATTGCCGCTTGCCCATCACCCAAACCAGTAACAGGATCAACGATTTCAATTCCTATCATTAGACCGATCGAGCGAACATTTCCAATCCGCTTATATTTCTTTTGCAATATTTCTAGCTGCTCACGTGCATAAGCACCTACAACCTTTGTATTCTCAAGTAATTTTTCTTCCTTGATGACTTCAATTGTAGCAAGAGCCGCTGCGCATCCAAGTGGTGTCCCACCAAAGGTAGTCGCATGGGAACCTAGTGGCCATTGTTGCATAAGCTTATGATTAGCCACTGTTGCACTCAGTGGTATGCCTGATGCAATGCCCTTTGCTACCGCCATAATGTCCGGTACGACTTCAAGGCTTTGAGAGGCAAACCACTCACCCGTACGACCGAACCCAGTTTGTACTTCATCAAAGATTAGCAGTATCCCATGCTCATCACAAATGTGACGAATACGCTGTAACCATGATTTTGGAGGAATGATATAACCCCCTTCACCAAGAACAGGCTCTATAATCATACAAGCAACTTCATTTGGCAGCACTTGATGTGCAAATAATTGTTCAGCTGCTAAATCCAGTTTCTGAATCGCTTCTTGCTCTGAGTCTCCGGGTTGATAGTATGGTAATTGATACGTTCCACTTACATGTTGATGTGAACGATATTTGCTTTTTGACGTACTAACCGCCATGGATCCAAGCGTTCTTCCATGGAAGCCCCCAATAAATGAAACGACAAAAGGTTTCTTCGTCACATGACGCGCCAGCTTTAATGCACCTTCAATTGCCTCTGTCCCACTATTTCCAAAGAAAAAGCAATCAAGATCTCCAGGCATAATCTCAGCTAGCTCATCAGCTAGTTTTAAAATCGATTCATATTGAATTACACCGATTGGTCCATGAGTGAGGTAATCGGCCGCATCCTTGATAGCAGCAACCACCTTTGGATGTCTGTGCCCTACGTTTGTCACTGCAATCCCAGAGGTAAAATCAAGGTAACGCCTTTCATCCACACCCCAGTAATAACACCCTTCTTCCTTCACAACAGGTAAGTTGGGATGATCTTTGGCCATACTTGGTGCCAGCCGGATTGGCATCTTTTTACTTAATTCCGTCCATTCAGTTGACATAACCATCACTTCCTTTTCTCTCTTTCACATCTTACTCGTTTATCTCGTTAAAATACAAATAGATGAGCAATCAGTACAACAATTGGCAACGTAATGACTGTCCGAATGATAAACATAAGGAACAACTGACCTACGTTTACAGGTATGCTTGAGCGGATCAGCATGACACCGATCTCAGACATATAGATTAACTGTGTCAGTGAAACAGCTCCTACTACAAATCGCGTTAGCTCACTTTCAATATTCGTCCCAAGTATCGCTGGCAGGAACATATCAGCAAAACCGATTAACATAGCCGGTGCTGCTTGGGAGGCCTCCGGTATTTGCATCAATTCTAAGACAGGGATTAATGGGTAAGAAATGACCTGAAAAACCGGCGTGAAGTTTGCAATGATTAACGCAATCGTTCCGATACCCATAACAAGAGGTAACATACCAAACCAAATATCAGCTGCATTAAACAAACCCTTTTTTAAAAGAACGGAAGTAGCAGGCACTTTTGATGCTTTGGCTACACCTTTTTGGAAGGCCCATCTTGGAATAGAAACATTCTCAGGAGCCTCTTCAACAATTTGTTTTCCTGCTGGCTCGTAGTAGTCATTCTTCATTCTTGATAAAGGAGGAATACGAGGACAAATGATTGCCGCCACAAACACGGCGATTAATACGGTTAAATAAAATGCAGGAAACAGATGTTGAACATCAAGCAATCTAGCAACAATTAAGCTAAATCCGATTGATGTAATCGTAAAGTTCGTTACGATGATCGCTGATTCTTTTTTTGAATAATAACCTGACTCGTATTGATTAATTGTAATTAAAATACTAACCATATTATTCCCCATCCAAGAGGCCATAGAATCAACGGCTGCTCGTCCAGGTAATTTAAATAATGGTCTCATAATTTTTTGGGCTAATGTACCTAACCACTCCATTAAGCCAAACTCAATTAATAATGGAAGCAACATACCCATTACAAAGGACCAAATGGCCAACACAGGCAGGAGATTATACAAAACTTCCTGACCAGTTCCTACTCCAATAATCACTTCCGGCCCGACTTCAAATAACGTTAAGACTGCGAAGATCGCTCCTAAAAAACGAATCATGAGCCAAAAAGGATGGATAACAAACAAGCCTTTAAGAAAGGGCTGGTTCTTCATCCACGCGGGCTTCGCAACTACTCCAATGAGTGCGCCGATACTCGATAGAACCAAGATCGCAGCTAAGATCTCTGCAATAACCCCACTCACAAATAATTCTAGATTACTAGATAGGAATGCAATTAGGACTGTCCATTGCCGATCCGCGCCTATTGGTAAAGGGATTAAGAAAAGTAATGCCCCAATCAAAGATGGAATAATAAATGCTAAAACATGTTTATGATCATTTAAAGTATTGTTGTTTTCCATGTGAACTCTCCTTCTTTTACAACTTATAAGATTACATGAAAATGAATACTTATTCAATGTATAAGAGAAAACTCTATAACCGTGAGGTCTTTAAACCAAAGAAAAAGATGATCCCCCTTTAGGAGAATCATCTTTTTAGTTATCTTCCTGTATTGACTTGTCCTTGTGGTGTTACAACATCTGTGGAGCCTGCGGACAATGTAAATGGACCAGATATGCATATTAAAATGGCCAATGCTAAAACGTATAATTGTTTTTTCATTCTGCAACTTCACCCCCCAATTGAAAATTGGAAACCTTTTAAGTGAAAAGCATGTTTCATGTAATGCAAGGCTTTAACATGTTCCTCCAGGTTTTCATAAAACCTGGATACATCCTGGCAGACTTCGATTGCGTCAAAATATAATTCCGCTTCTTCCATCTGCTTAATCCCTTCGTCTACTTTACCCTGGTTGAATTCAACATATAAATGACGATTAATTAAGCAGCGCAATTGATATTCAATATCACAAGCCTTGTCCGCTTCAGACTCAACCTCTTCTAGTAAAGGAAGTCCTTGATCCATTTCACCCATGCGTAGATGGATAAACGCAAGCTCACCTTTACTCTTCATCCCATTAATAGTAGATGAATGACCAGGAGAATCTAACGCTTTCATTATACACTCTTTTGCCTGAATTTGGTGATTATTTCTTAAATAATGGAAGGCGAATCCTTGATAAATTAACGCCAAAGACGCCGAATACCCCTCAGCTATCTTAATTAGTTTTATATATTGTTCTTCTGCTTTTTTCTCCTGATTTCTTTCAGAAGTGATCGCTGCAAGTAAGTGATGATTATCTAATTCTTTTTCTTTATAATCTGGTTCTGACTTAAAGATTTCTAGTGCTCTTTCAAAATATGATTCGGCAAAAGTGTATTGATAGATTCGATAATAGCCTTCTCCTATACGTTGAAAGAATTCTGCTTGCTCATAAGGATCTGCAACATGCTCCAATAATGACTCCGCTTTAATATAAAGCTTTATCGCAGCTTTATAATGCGCTTTGTAGAACTTTCCTAGCCCTGACATAAAGTAATAGTAAAATTTGAGTAAGGGATCCATCTGTCCGATCTCTTCTAACTTCTTTTCATCTAACTGACTATCCAGGTTTTTTTTCATTAAGCTGTGACGGTATTCTACAAGCGAATAATAAGCGATTACCTTGTCATCTGGTTGCATATTCTGAATAGACTTTTCTGCTTTTAATCGTAAAGCATTCGCTTCCACATAGTCTTGGGCCACAATGCTTCTGTACCACTCTGTGCATTGTACCCCTACTTCTTCAGCGGGTATCAAAGTCTTCATAACAGACCCTCCTTCACATCTAGTATATCGTCCATTTATTAACAAATATATATAGCTTTCGTATTTCCCAATAATATACACATCTCTTTTACTAGATAAAACGTTCTCAAGAGTTATAATCAGCAACATGCGGACATATGGATAAACTCTACACTAGAAGTGGTTTAATACTAGCAGGGATCATGATATACAAATACAGCTAGGTGTGTAGAGACTATGTAGAGGAGCTTAAACATGCTTTGGACTGTAGTAGTTGTCGTCATTGTCCTATGGTTACTTGGATTTATTGGAGAGATCGGTGGAGATTTAATACATCTATTGTTAGTGATCGCACTTATTGTTCTGATTTATCAACTTGTTACAGGTCGAAGAAGATTATAATGCGGTGAGAATCATTACCCACCCCATTTGAAGATGAAAAGTAATAGTTGATACATTAACTAATGTGGACAGTTTCTACTTGAAACTGTCCACATTAGTGTTTTTACTTTTTTATCGTCACATTGAACTACAAAGTTATTAGTATTCAAAAACAGTGTATCTAATGTAAGATAAACGGATAATGAGAGGTTAAAAAGGATGTGATCGATATAAATAGAAAAGTAGCCATTGTGACCGGTGCTAATTCTGGAATGGGGCTGGCTACATCTGTGGCCATTGCGAACAAAGATATACATGTCATCATGCTCTGTAGAAATGAGGAGCGTGGAAAAGAAGCGTTAAAAAAAGCGGAACAGCAACTAACAAAGGGTTCGGTTGAATTACAGTTGTGCGACCTTTCTTCATTTGAGGATATTCGCTCGTATGCAAAACGATTTCTCGAATCCGGGCAACAGTTGGATGTTTTTATAGCTAATGCAGGAGTTGTCTCAACAAAACGTCAGGAGACGGTAGATGGCTACGAATCGATGTTAGGTGTTAATCACCTTGGACATTTTCTACTGATTCAATTATTGCTTGGTAAAATCAAAGAGTCCCCTGACGGTCGGATTATCATAGTTTCATCAGGTGCACATAAATGGGGCAAGCTTGACTTTGATAATCTTCAACTACATTCAGGATTTAATGTGATGAAGGGGTATGGACAATCTAAACTAGCCAATGTTCTTTTTACTAGAAAGCTAGCAAAGGATTTGTTAGGCACAAATGTGACTGTAAATGCGCTCCACCCGGGTGCAGTTGCAACAAATCTAGGAGTGAACCGAGAGACTGGATTCGGAAAGGCCATTCATCGTGTGCTTAAGCCATTTTTTCTTACTCCCGAGCAAGGTTCAAAAACAGCCGTTTATCTTGCTACAAGTTCCGAACTAGATGGTGTAACAGGAGCGTATTTTATAAAAGAACAACAAGCGCCGATCTCAAAGCGTGCAGCTGATGATGAACTTGCGCTGAAGCTATGGGATTGGAGTATGGAAGAGACTGGACTATCGAAGGTGAAGGAATGAAATCTATCCCTCCTGATACTACACGTCAGGGGGGGTTTTTATAGAGGTTTCATCATTTAAGACGATGTTATAGTTGTTGCTATAATTATAAACCGTTCTTTTGTGTCGTACTTCAGCCACTCGTTGTTTGAACAAGAAATTTAGATCTTTTATAATGATAAGTTAAATCTGTTAACCCTATTGGATTGTAATTGGGCAAATAATACATAACGTTATAATTAATTTTCGGATCCTTTTCATTTAAACCTAGAATTTCTGCTTCTAGATTAGAAAGAACATTCACATTAAGATAGGTTTCGAAATGGATACTCTGATAACCATACGCTTTCTTAATATACTCTATAATTGAACCCGTTGTGATTTCATGGTTTAAATAGGTTACAAGTTTCTTGTTGTAGTAACTCTTTTCAATACAGATTACTTCCCCATCAATCGTATGAACGCGCTCTAAATAGTAAATTTCATCGGTATCGCTTAGTTCAAGTAAATTGGCAGTTTCCCTATTAAGCTTTAAAGTTTTTAGCTTAATCGTTTCTAAAACGATATCTGTATCGCTATTAACCTCATTTAATACATGTTGGGGGTATTTTAAATATCCAGATTGTCTCTTAGGTTTTCTAACATATATTCCACTCCCCCTAATCTGATAGATCAGACCCTTCTCTTCTAAAATAGCCAAAGACTTAATGATCGTACTTTTACTAACCTCATACGTTGCCATTAACGACTCTATAACAGGTAGCTTGACTTTATAAAATGGTTCCTTCTTCCTTATTTTCATTTCAATTGCTTCTGCAATGTGCTGGTACTTTAGCATACAGACCTCATTTCAAAATGAATGCAATATATTCTATTCAAATCTATTAACTCTTTTATATTGTTAATTCAATTGTGTTTCCTTCAGGATCTAAAAGGACACTTTCATAATATCCGTCCCCTGTTAACCTAGGACCATCAATATGTTGGCATCCATTAGTAGATAAAACCTCTGTTGTATGATCAACTTTATTCATACTACCTAATGAAAAGGCTATATGAGCATAACCAAATTGATTATTCAGTGGGTCTTGATCTATATCTTGTCGTTTCATCAGTTCAAGCCTTGCCCCAGATTCAAACGTTAGAAAGTATGATTCGAATCCTTTTTTAGCGTTTATATATTTCTCATTACTTGCAGCTTGAAACATCTCACAATAAAAACTTCGCATCTTTTCAAGGTCTTTAACCCATATAGCTACATGTTCAATTCTCATTTAGAACACCTTCTTCTTATTTTTCCAAAACTTAATAAAGTACCTTTATTAAGTTATTTATTTAAGTTACAATACTACATATGTAAAAGTCAACTTTCATTGGTAACAAACTTATTTTAAGGAGGAAGATGTTTGGCTACAGCATTTCTTGTTATTATTTACCTTGCATTTATAAGCTTAGGAATACCTGATTCACTTCTTGGAACAGCGTGGCCTGTAATTAGTAGTGATATCTCTCTACCATTCAGTGCTGCAGGCGTTATCTCTATGGTGATTGCTGCAGGAACGATCATTTCTAGCTTAACAAGTCGTTTTTTCATTGAAAGGTTTGGCACTGGATTGCTCACATTTATAAGTTGCGTTTTAACTGCAGGAGCACTGCTAGGATTTGCGTACGCTCCTTCTTTACTATGGTTCATATTATTAGCAATACCTCTTGGTTTAGGTGGAGGGGCTGTAGATGTGGCCTTAAATAATTTTGTAGCTGACAATTATAAAGCGCATCATATGAATTGGCTACATTGCTTTTGGGGTTTAGGTGCAACTGCTGGCCCATTTATCATGGCTATGACATTATCAGAATCTAATTCATGGAGAAATGGCTATGTTATTGTTTCGATCATACAATTTACACTCGTTATCATTCTTTTGTTTTCTATACCGTTATGGAAAAGGGTCGCATCCCGTAAAGGAATTCAAGAGTCCAGTAGCGCTGATGATGGATATGATCAGCCATTCGAAAAAAAGTTGTTCCGTTTAAAAGGGATTAAACCATCGTTAGCATCTTTTATGTTTTGTGCAGGAACAGAAGCAACTGTAGGGCTTTGGGGAGCTAGTTATTTAGTCTTTTCTAAGGGTGTATCTGTAGAGCATGCAGCTTTATTGATTTCTCTGTATTATGGAGGAATTACTATAGGGAGGTTCATTACAGGGTTTATTTCTTTTAAAGTGAGTAATAGGGCACTAATTTTATCAGGTCAACTCTGTGGGATTATTGGAGTTACTTTGCTCTTCGTTCCCTTATCAACGAGTGTTTCGATCCTAGGGTTCTTAATGATTGGGTTAGGCTTGGCTCCTATCTATCCTGCCTTACTTCACGAAACACCTAGAAGATTTGGAAAGGAAAATTCTATTCGATTAATGGGGTATCAAATGGCCGTTGCTTATACTGGGAGTACGTTCTTCCCTCCCATTTTTGGATTATTAGCTGATAGAACTACATTATCATTGCTTCCATTTGTCATTCTCTTCTTTTTAATTAGCATGCTAATCTGTTCAGAAATTGTTATTAAACAGTTGCGTAAAAGCTCGATGACAGTTAAGACATAAGCTTTATTCATACGAAAGTAACAAGATTAAATATTAAAATGGGATGGATTCTATATCCATTCCCATTTTCAATCCCCATCCGAGCTATTACTCGAATATGTTGAGTACCAATAGTTAATTTCCCTTCATTCGATTAAAACACTCTACCCTACCTCAACGTTTGGAGACAGTTTTAACCTTCAGTTCTTCTAACAGTTCTTCTACTTCTCGCTGAATGATGGCTTTTAAGACTTGATGCTCTGATCGCCATCCTTTGTGATAGAGAGTGTATCCATAAAAGTCAGAGCTTGACGGAGGGACTTTTGCCAGCTTCACTTGCTGCTTATGCATCTCTTTTTTGAGCTCGTGTAGTTCCTTGCCAAGCTCATAAGACATCATTCGTAGACGCTCTGTTGGCATCTTCCGCAAATGCCGCTCAATCACATTTCGTGCAGTTGCACACACAATATATCGATTGACCAATGGATACATGTCTTCTCTAATCATTTGTAATCCCACCTTATAGTAGGTAGTATAACCGAACACACGTTCTTTATACAACTGGAAATCACAAAACAAAAAAGCAACAATCTTGTATGATCGTTGCTTGCGTCCCTTATCTATAACTTCCATACTTCTTCGCCCTTTGATCTGCCTTCTTATCTGCAACAAGCAAACACGCGTGAATTACACCAGGTACCCAGAAAATGAGCGTTAAAATTAAATTAATGATTGCCTGAAACGGCCTGCCTACAAATAATACCGCCACAGGAGGCAAGATGATCGCAAGTAGGTATAACATGATGCATCCATCCTTTGATTTTAATTAAACAAATGTTTATTTAAAGGTTCCCATTTTCAAATTCATTTAAACGTAAAGTCGATTATATACATACAACTTATAAACACCGTTATATAATTAATGTATCTTTTTCTTTTTATATCCATTTAATCAAAGAACAGAGGTGACTTTATGTGTTTAAAGGACTCGTTATAGCTGTTCACTCACTCTATTTCTTAGCTATCATGTCCATTATGGTTGGGGCTCAATTATCAGTTGCAGCACCTGATATTGAAAGAAATGATGGCTTATTGTATGCTCTTGTCATGGTCGTGATGCTTTTCATCGGTTTCTCTTGCTGGTTAAACTTAAAGGTACGAAAGATCTGGATCTTTATTCTCTCCGTTGTCGTCATTCCATTGTTGTTTCAATATGCGATTCATCTATCTCTTGTATTTGGGTATTAATTGGTTAGGGAGATAAATCAAGGAGGCACCTGATTAGGCGCCTCCTTGATTTGTTAATTTGTGATGGATTTAATATATTGACCAATATCGTTACTTTGTTTATCTAGGTTTCGGATATCTTCCATAAACTCTGTCATTACATTCGATTGATCATTCGATGCTGCGGTAATTTCAGCAATACTTACTGTTAGACGCTCCATATTCTTTTGGATTTCTTGAAGTGATTGGCCGATCGTCCCAACGGCTTCATTTGTTCCATTGGAAAGCTTACGAACTTCATCAGCTACTACACCAAACCCACGACCAGCATCACCTGAACGGGCCGCTTCAATTGCAGCGTTTAATCCAAGAAGGTTTGTTTGAGCCGAAATATCTTCAATTAAGCGAACTACTTTACTAATCTCTTGTGAGTTGGCATTTGCTCGTTCTGCTTGTCCATTAATATCCAAACTTGTTGCTGAAAGCTCCTCTGCTTGGGCAGCAACTTGTTGAACCTTACCTTGCAAATTAGAAACGATCTCACGGAGTTCATCTAATTCTATATCCAGAATTTCTTCATCTTTTAATGTTTTAGTTACTTGAAATACACCGATGATCTCTTTATTCTCATCAAAGATTGGGTTCGCTGAATAAAGAAGGCCTACACCATAACGCTCTTTTGGAATATGCATCTGCACCTTATCACCTGCAAGCGCTTTGCGTAGAATATCATTCTCATCTGTGAAGGCTTCATCCCCCACATTCGCACTATAATCCAAGTCTTTTGACTGTGAAGAAAAAATGAATTTTTCCCTATCTGTTACAACGACCGCACTACTCTCCCCAAGATTCCTCTTAATCTCAGGAGCTAAACTTACTAAAGCCTTTAACGTCAAATGCATGATTCATATTCTCCTATTCTTGGTTGAATGCTGATTTCATGGTTTTAATAATGCGTTTGCTCTTCACATCTAAAGCTTGTGTGTCATCCATAAATTCAACCATCGTAGCAGATTGCTCTTCAGATGATGCGGAGATTTCATTGATATTTGTAGATAACTTTTCGATACTCGATTGGATTTCAGTTAAAGATTTTCCAATCGTCTGTACGGCTTCTTTTGTGTTAATTGAAAGCTTACGAATTTCATCGGCTACAACACCAAAGCCTTTACCAGCCTCGCCTGAACGAGCTGCTTCAATTGCAGCATTTAAACCAAGAAGATTCGTTTGTGTAGAAATTTGTTCAATCAATTGAACCACTTCTCCAATTTTACGAGAATTCTTGTTGGCATTATTCGCCTGTTGGCTTATATCACTGCTAGTAGCCGAAAGTTCTTCTGCTTGAGCTGCTACATGCTGGACCTTGCCTTGCAATGCATCTATGACTTCATTCAATTTACCCAGCTCTGTATCTAACTTTTCTTGGTGCTCCAACGTTCGAGATAATGAGATCAAACCAACGATTTCGCTTGTTTCCAAATCTCGAATAGGCGTAACAGAAGTCACGACGGCTACCCCAAATATGGCAGGATCCATTGTTTTTGAAATAATATGTTCTCCTTTAATAGCACGAACATATACATCGTGTCGATCCAATCTCGTCTTACCTACTTCAACGTCTATATTTAAAATAGTCGAGGGGGCAAAATAAACGAATTTCTCTGTATCAATTACACCCATTGCGGCTGTTGGACCAAGTGTGTCTTTTATAATCGGGGCAAAATTAACCACTGCCTGTAACGTAGCGTTCATTAAACGAGCTCCTCTGTGCGTCTTTTTACATAGTATCGGCAAGATGAGCACTAAAGTAAAGTATTTGAATTTTTCATTAGAGAAGTTAGGGAAGAGAGGTAGTTCCCAGGGTAGCTTTTGTATAGCGAAGAGGGGGCTTCCTTGGTATTCCGCGCATCCGCCCTTTGTAATCGCGCATTTCCTGGGTCACTCGCACATCTGCTGCTCATATTCATCTCTTAGAACAGACATGATGATCTCATCTGAATAGGTCCCATTCATATAAAGCGACTGCCTAAGCCGACCTTCCTCCACGAAACCTGCTTTTTTATAAGCATAATAGCCTCTGAGATTATGGGAATAGACTTCAAGCTGCAAACGATTCAACTTCAATTCTTCAAAAGCAAAGGCAAGAGCCTTCTTTACTGCTTCGGTCCCGTACCCTTTTCCTAAGGTAGACGTTTGATGTAAAGAAATACGAAAGCTCGCCTTACGGTTTTCCTCCTCCACCTCAACGATAGAAAGGTCACCTATCATTTCATCATTCTTCTTCAAACAAACGGCAAAATCATACCGCGTATCATCTTTTTGACACGCCTCATAATGGTTTACCACCTGATCAAATGTGAATGTCTTTTTTGTTCCAGTCATGTAGAGAATCTCTTCATTATCTAATGATTGATAGATCATGTTCAGATCCTCTCGTTTTAACTCTCGTAAATAGATAGACTTGGGCATTGCTCACGACCTCCAAGGATAATTAGAATTCTTTTCGTTTATAGACTTGAATGGACACGATGTATGAGATGATGAAAAGGATTAAGGTGATTAGTATGAAGCTAAGCGAGAACATAAGGTCTAAGTTGATACTCTGTACACTAATAAACACCAACTCATAGAGTAATGAACTTAAGAAAAATACCCCAATGCCTACTCCAACCCCTACCATCATAATGGCTTCGGCTTTTTCGGTTCCTAAGATATAAGTTAAAGGATAAGTGATAAAGCCAAGTATAAATACCAATCCTAGTGCGTTCATAATGCTATAGATATAACCTGGATTTAAAGTAATTCCAAATAAAAACTGAGATAAAAGAAATTGAATTCCTACAATAAATAAACCTACACTCGATACTAAAGTGAAAAACAAGTAATGACTTTGGACAACTCGTTCTCTTCTAACCGGTAGCGTTAGTACATACTTACTCCATCCAGACGTTGATTCATGTTTAAGCACCTCTATAGCAGCTGATGCCATAAATGAAAATGGCAGAAGGACTGCCACTCTTTGGACAGCTGAGTTATCTATAACTACTAATCCGACTGCAAATACCAAACCGATGATTAAATACACCCAAAACGACTTCTCCACTGCATAATACTGATTTAGTAATAACCCTTTCATACCCTTTCACCTCTCATTAAAATTCGTTTCATCACTCATTCAAAACTCTTTTCTTTTATAAACTTGAATAGAAACAATGTATGAAATGATAAAAAGAATGAGTGTGGTTACCATAAAACTAAAGGAAAAGAGCCAATCTTCGTTTAAAGGAAGAAAATCATAGATGAGTGCACTGAGGAAGAAGAGTCCAATACCTGCTCCGGCACCAATCATCGCTATGATCTCCGCTTTTTCCGTTCCCATTAAGTACGTCAATGGATAAATAACAAATCCCATTGTAAGCGCGATGCCTGCGATGTTAAGCACAGCATAGATATACCCCGAAGACTCAGTGCCAAATAATAATTGCGCCAGGTAATAAGCAAGGATGGAAATGGCTAAACCGATGATTAATAAAGTAATGAAAAATAAGTAGTGGCTTTGAACAACGCGGTCTCTTTTAAGTGGGAGGGTTAGCACGTATTTGTTCCAGCCAGATTTTGCTTCATGCTTTAAGACCTCAAATGCACTTGTTGAAAGGAGAAGAAGTGGCAAAAATCCAGCCAAACGCTGTAGCCTCGGGTCACTAAATAACATTAAACATGTTGCTGCTACCAGCCCTATTAGAGCATGCCACCAAAACGACTTCTCCACTGCATAATACTGATTCAACAATAAACCCTTCATCCTCTCTCTCCTCTCATTAACAGTAAAGTGACATCATCCATTGTAAATGGTCTTGTTTGTAATGCTCGTGGTAGTTTCTCTTTGTCAGAAACGAGTACGTCGAAGAACGAACTGCTTCCTCGTTTCGCTACTCTGATTGCACTGGGGATGGTTTCATACTGAACGGGGTCACATTGAGTGATTCCATAGGTATTGCGGATGTTATCTTTTGTTTCTTGGAGGAGAATCCTTCCTCCTTTAATGAAGATAAGTTGATCGGCAATTTGCTCGATGTCGCTTGAGATATGAGAGGACATGAGGATGCTACGGTCCTGATCCTTCACAAACTCTTTTAGCACGTTTAATACATCCTCGCGCCCACCTGCATCGAGTCCAGCTGTTGCTTCGTCTAAGATTAATAGCTTAGCTCCGTGGGAGAGAGCCACAGCAGTTGAAAGCTTCATAGACATTCCCCGTGAGAAGCTGCTGACGTTTTTATTTTTGGGCAAAGAAAACAATTGGATCAATTGAAAATACGTTTCTTTGCTCCAGTTGGAGTAGATTTCTCGGAACACCCGCTCGAGTTTGGCCACGTTCAGACCGCCTACCAGTTTCATTGTGTCGAACACTACACCAATGTCTTCCTTAAGATGAACATCACTGGAATCCATCTCTTCTCCAAACATTTTGATGGTGCCGCTGTCTTTTTGTAGCGTGCCTAAAATAGAACCCATCGTTGTGGACTTGCCTGCACCGTTTTCTCCGATAAATCCAACAATCGAACCGTATGGGATAGAGAATGTAATATCTTGTAGACCAAACGTTGAATCCTCATACAGTTTGTTGAGCTCTTGAACCTCGAGTATGTTTGTCATCACTCTGTGCTCCCTTCTCTTTTTAAGACAACCGTATATAGAAAATCACTTGCAATTCCAATGATCATACCAAGCCCAATTGTTGTGATCAGTACATTGAACTCATACACCGTAAAGAAAGCAAGCTGATCTACAAACCACGTATCCGGCACCGCATCCTTTATCCAGCCAATCGTCTTATCATTCCATCTGCCTGGATTCCATGAGGATTGGTCAATGAAAAAGACGACAAAGTAAATGAACCCAAACAAACATGCCATACCAACGCACCTTCCAAACCAAGCCATTATACGCATGAGTTCCCCCCTTTTATGGATGTCCGATTGTGTAAACCATAATGTCCTCAAGTGATGCTCTTTCAATTACGACATGATCACCCATAAGTTTTCTGATAAGAGCTGCTTGATTCGTTAGACCTTCAAAGCCGATTGATGTTTCTCGTACATTTACAAAAAGGCTGCGAATATCGTCATCAAGGAGGTCCACAGATCCGCGAACAAGGCCATATTGCTCAGCAATCGATTCTTTGTTGTCACTGAGTAATATTTTCCCTTCATGAATAAATGTAATATAATCTGCAATTTGCTCAAGGTCTGAAGTAATGTGCGTAGAAAAGAAAATCGTCTTTTCCTCGTCCTGCATCACTTCTGCTAACAGGTCCAAAATCTCTCGTCTACTAATTGGATCAAGTCCTGAGGTGGGTTCATCTAAGATGAGCAGCTCCGCATGGTGAGAAAGCGCGATCGCAATCGACAGCTTCGTTCCCATTCCTTTTGAGAGGTTCTGAATCTTTTTATCCCATGGTAACTGAAGACGGTTTACATAGGAATCAAACAGAGAATCATCCCATTTTTCATAGAAATGAGCGATGACCTTCTTCATTTTCTTAATGGTTAAATGCTGATAGAGATGATGATCGGCATAAATAAAGCCAATTCGCTGCTTTTTTTCATTAATGTTAGCCGTATAGTCTTCACCGAATACGTTAATGACTCCTGAATCTAGGTTAATGAGATTCAGCATAATCTTGATAATTGTTGTCTTTCCTGACCCATTAGGACCAATAAAACCGGTAACAAACCCTTTTTTCACAGAGAACGAAAGGTCCGAGATAGCAAAGTCCTTATACGTTTTGTTTACGTGTTGAAGTATAACGGCGTCCTCCACTACTCTTCCTCCTCATAAAGCATCTTCAATAATTCTTCAAGCTGTTCATAAGGAATCTTTAGATTCTTACTCTCATGAACAATGTTCGCGAGTCCTTCTTCAATCATCTTTAGTCGTTTCACATGCATTAAGTCATTGCTTTGACTAGCAACAAATGAACCCTTTCCGACAAATGAAGCAATAAAGCCCTCACGCTCCAATTCTTCGTAGGCGCGCTTTGTTGTAATCACACTTATCCGAAGATCTTTTGCTAACGCTCGCATGGAAGGAAGGGAATCTCCCTCCTTTAGTTCATCACGTAGAATACTCTGTTTAATCTGATTTTTAATTTGAAGATAGATTGGTTCTTGAGAAGCATTTGATAAATTAATGTTCATAATAACCTCGCTAACCATAACTTTGTTACAATTGTATCTAATGTATATATACAATGTCAAATCGTATATGAGCTATATCTATTTCACCTGTTGTATGAGACAATTGATAAGAAGACAGAAAGCCACTATTTAAAGGGGTTGATCCGTTGTACAAAATTATTCGTACAAGTAACGGTGAAACGAAAACTTTAAAGGCTTCAAACAGTCATTTGGATAAATCCTTTTTGGAATTCGTAGATGCAGAACTGCTTGTAAAAAAGCTTAACAATAATGCTCGTCCTGGTTATTGCTGGACGGTAAAAGAAACGGAACTGAGTGAATAGGTGACTGCCTGTTTACTCTTTTTTAAAATACGGAAAGAGGTGTCTCATGTATCGAATTGTATGTACAACCATCAAACACACTAAGTCACTGGACAGAAAACACAATAATTTAACAGAAAAAACCTTTCCTACTGTTCAAGAAGCAAAGGCCGTGACTAACGAACTGAACCAACAGAATGGTTCTACTCATATTTGGACCGTGGAACAGGTCTGGTCTATTTCAAAATAACTCTCCATGCAGAAAACCCCCTTTGAAGGTGTAACTAAAGACCATTCAAAGGGGGTTTTCTTATTAAAGGTAGAATCTAAACGTACATTATTTATCGTTTAAAGCTTGTTGTATAGAGGAATATACATTAATCCCATCTAATTTAATACCTAATTTAATCATCGTATGCGCAATTTCCGGTCTAATCCCTGATAAGCAGGAATCTACACCGATAATCGATAAGCTTTTTATAAGCATAAGTAGTTGCTTTGCAACTGCCGTATCTACATTTGAAACGCCAGATAAGTCCACAACCAGTCGCTCCACTCCTTTTTCATTACAATTTGCCAAAGCACTATTTATAATGACTCTTGCACGATATGAATCAATTTCTCCTACAAGTGGGAGTAAGCCTAATGTTGGTGAGAGTAGAATAATTGGAGCACTCAACTCTGCGATCATCTCTCGCTGCTCACGAAAAAGCTTTTCCTGATTTCTCTCAAACTCATTTGTAACCTTTAAAATAACTTGTTGCATCGTTTGTAGAATGACTTGACGATAGTGGGACGCTTCTTCTAAAGAGACAGGGTGGCCCTCTACATATTCGTCCAATAATTCGAGATATTGCTGTTGCGTATGAAGAAATTCATAAATTTTCGCAGAGTTTAGCGTATTTAAATGCGCTTCATCAAATGTAATTTCTCTGATCCAGTTATCCATATCCGTTCTAAATGTTTGCTCATCAGTAATAAAAACCTTGAAAAACTGCTCGTGAAAACTCATAGCTTGTCTTTTCAGCCGCTCCACATCTTCTGTTGATGTAGAAGAATAGACACCGTTATTCATTTGGTTAAGTGAGGAATACCATTGCTCTGTAATGTGTTGAAGCCTGCTTACATAGAAATCATGGAGAAGAATTTGGTTGGACATTGACTGATTTCCCTTCTTAACAGATCATATTCTTTTAGTGAGTGAGTCATACAAAAGAAAAACCCGTTCACATTTGAAAACGGGCCTTAGCGAAATAAGGTAGATACATATACCTATACCCAGTATTCGACAACATTAATCATTTTTTTCGTTTTCTTTTAATAGATCTTTACTTCGTCAATCTCTTCAGCAGGTATTTCATCCACCTTCACTATTTCCTTTTGCTGCTCACTTAATAAAGCCAAAGCCAGCGCAAAGAACGAGAGTCCCATCACAAAACTACCAATAAATGCAGATAAGCTAAAGCCCGAAATAAGAAGTAAACTTACAAATGCAATAAGAGCTGGAGAAATCATTAACACCATTTTTCGGTTCAAATTGATCACACCTTATAAAAAATAGGAAAAGAGCCTTAGATCGGCTCTTTTTTGATGAATGCTACGACTCTTTAGTTTGAGTTGTTATTATCATTTTTTCCTATTTCACTAAAATGTTTTTTTCCATGTTTGTTCTTTGTTTTTTCTCCACCTTTTCTTCCTGCCTCTTCATAACTCATCTTTCTGCCCTGATTGTTCTCCGCCATGCTGAACGCCTCCTTTATAAGTATAGCTTCTGTGTAACCGTTCCATCTAAATTAAAACCACATTTTTCAAATTATCTGATAAAAAAATATAATAATATTTCTTGTTGATAGAGAAGGTGAGTAAATTAGAAATTATTTAACGGAAAAACCTTTATAAAATCAGTGCGTAACGACAATTCTCAATATTTCCCACAAATAAATACTAATAAATAGGTTTGAGTTAAATAGGAAACGGAAATCCACTAGATAGCGCTCAACCATTCACAAAGGAGAGAAGTACATTGGGGTTATTTTCAGTTTTAATTTTTGTAGCGATTGTGCTCGCCGTTTGGCTATATGCATTTAAACGAAGTCGTGGCGTAAACATGGATTCATCAGAGGGGCTTTTCCTTGGTGGACGTAGTTTAACCGGTGTAACAATTGCCGGCTCCGTTGTCATGACAAATCTCTCAACTGAGCAAATTGTCGGTCAGAATGGACAAAGTTATGAAGCAGGTATGGAGGTAATGGGTTGGGAAGTTACTGCTGCAATAGCAATCGTTGCACTAGCACTAATCTTTTTACCAAAATATTTAAAATATGGTGTAAGTACAGTAACAGACTTTATTGAATTACGTTTTGATACCACAACAAAACGAATTGCATCGTTATTATTTATTTTTACTTATGTGGTATCATTCTTACCGGTTGTACTGTACTCTGGTTCGCTTGTATTTAATCAAATCTTCGCGGTGGACGAACTACTAAATGTATCCCCTCTTATTGCGATCTCCATTATCTCTGGAGCAATTGGTGTACTAGGATTGCTCTATTTATTAATTGGAGGATTAAGACTAAGTGCTTACAGTGATACAGTTTATGGAATTGGCCTCGTTGTTGTTGGATTATCAATTCCGATTATAGGATTAATGGTTCTTGGTGACGGTAGCTTCATTGGAGGATTTGAAACGATCCAACAAAACACACCCGAGAAGCTGAATTCGTTCGGGGCAATTGATTCCGAAATGGTTCCTTGGCCTACACTTTTTCTAGGTCTCTTATTTAACAACTTGTTCTTTTGGTGTACAAACCAAATGATTGTACAAAAAGTATTAGCTGGACGTGATTTAAAAGAAGGGCAAAAAGGGGCTCTATATGTTGGGTTCTTTAAAATATTCGGCGCTCTATTCTTAGTGTTCCCAGGTATTATTGCATATAATATGTTTGGCGATGATGTCAACCCTTCAGATAATGCATACCCAATGCTGGTTACAGAAGTTCTTCCAGAATGGGGTTTTGGTATATTTGCTGCCATTATCTTCGGAGCTATTTTGAGTTCATTTGTCGGTGCATTAAATGCAACGACAACTCTTCTAACACTGGATTTCTACAAACCATTAAAGAAAAATGTAACGGACAGACAAGTTGCACGAGCTGGTAAAGTCTTTACCGTTGTCCTTGGATTGATGACGGCAATCATTGCACCGCTCATTTCATTTGCACCGGCAGGTCTATTCCATGTCGTACAGCAATTTAATGGTGTATATAGCATGCCGTTGCTTGCAATTATCATTTTAGGTTTCTACTCAAGATATGCAACGCCATTCGCTGCAAAAGTCACTTTTGTATTCCACATTGTGGTATACGGATCGTCACAAATATTCTTTGATATTCATTACTTGTATGTATTTAGTGTCATTTTCTTTGTCGATCTATTCCTCATCTGGGCAATTAGTCGACTACAAAAATCTAGGAAGCCGTTTGAATTTCCTGAGATTGATGTGAAAGTTGATATGACTCCATGGAAGCACAGTAAGTGGGTCAGTGCCCTTATTATCATCGTGGTTATTGGAACATATTGGTTGTTTTCCCCATGGGGAATTGCCGCTGTGATGTAAGTGAGAAAAACACCGTCTATGAGCGGTGTTTTTTCTCGTTTACTGTTAATTGATATCGAATTCGCTCACAAAGCTCACAGTATCTTAATGCTTCCGATGGAGTCACTTGTACATAGGCTTCTGCTGCTACATGCTCATATAATTTTTTTAAGTCCACAAACATTTTTAGTATAGGCGTATCAAGCACACGATGCTTTTTTAATGATTCTATTTTCTGAGCCTCATCTGCATGGAAAGACTTACCTATGGCTTGTAGCAAGTCCTCTGTTTCCTTCTCAACAATAGACCAAACATAGAGTACAGCTGCGCGTGGAGAGGCGTATGCAATTTGTTCAACCTGCAGTGGAGTTGGTTGCGAATCATCTCCTCCTTCATCATCCTCGCTTTGAATGGAAACCGCCTGCATGGTGTTAGCTTGAGTTGATTGTTCAATTAGATGTAGCTGCTCTCCCACATCTACTCGCACATCACGGTATGAAATACTACGAATGGACTGAACTAATTGAGTAATTGGTACCTTAAGCATCAGGATGATCACTAATAAAGTTAATGGCCAAATGCTTGAACGGACAATGCTTGAAATGAATTCGAGAACACTCAGCTTTACTCACCTCCATACTCGTCTCATTAAGACCAGTTTTCTTGAATAAACAAAGGTATGATAAATGTATGAATCCATTTAGATGGATATTCGAATACTAAACCAATTACGAAACAATGGAGGCTATTATGACTACGTATTCTTTTCCAGAGAATTTTATGTGGGGTGGCGCAACGGCCGCTAACCAATTAGAAGGTGCCTATGATGAGGGCGGTAAAGGAATGAATTTGGCAGATGTTATGCCTGGTGGGAAAGTACGCCTAGGTGTAATTGGGAATCCTGGCTTTGACTTTAAGATTGATCACGAAAAATATGTATATCCGAACCATACAGGGATTGATTTCTACCATCGTTATAAAGAAGACATTGCTCTTTTTGCGGAAATGGGATTTAAAACATACCGCATGAGTATTGCATGGAGCCGTATCTTCCCACAAGGAACAGAAACGGAGCCAAACGAAGAAGGACTTGCTTTCTATGACCGAGTTTTTGATGAGTTAAAGAAATATGACATTGAACCGGTTGTCACGCTTTCTCATTACGAAATCCCTCTCCACTTGATTACAGAGTACGGTGGATGGCGCAGCCGTGAAGTGATCGGATTCTTCGAACGTTATGCAACAACGTTGTTTACTCGTTATAAGAACAAAGTAAAATACTGGTTAACATTTAATGAAATTAACGGTGCAACACACATTCCATTACTTGGTCTTGGTTTCTCACCTGATTCAGAAGAAACAAGATTACAGGATAGCTTCCAAGGTCTACATCATCAGTTTGTAGCGAGTGCACTAGCTGTTAAAGCAGCTCACAAAATTATTCCTGAAAGCCAAGTTGGTTGTATGCTTGTTTATGCTCCAACATACTCGTTTGATAGTAACCCGCAAAATATCATGCACGCTCTACAAGAACAACGTCTGTTCAACAACTATTGTGGGGATGTACATGTACGCGGAGCATATCCTGCGTTCGCTACTCGTTACTTCAAAGAAAACGGAATCTCTCTTGATATCCAAGAAGGCGACCTTGAAACAATTAAAGAAGGCACAGTAGACTTCATATCACTAAGCTACTACATGTCTCGTACCGAGAAAAAAGAAAAAACACCAGAAGAAGTTGGACAAGGAAACCTTATTGGTGGAGTGAAAAATCCATTCCTTGAAGCAAGTGACTGGGGCTGGGAGATTGATCCGGAAGGCCTGCGTATTGCATTAAACCAATTGTATGACCGCTACCAGGTACCTCTATTTGTTGTTGAAAACGGACTTGGTGCTTACGATAAAGTAGAAGAAGATGGATCCATTAACGATGACTACCGCATTGATTATTTGCGCAGTCATATCGCTGCAATGGGAGAAGCCATTGAAGACGGTGTAGAACTAATGGGTTACACGCCTTGGGGTTGTATCGACCTTGTCAGCGCATCTACTGGAGAAATGTCTAAGCGTTACGGCTTCATCTATGTAGACAAGCACGATGATGGCTCTGGCTCATTTGAAAGAAGCAAGAAAAAATCTTTCCATTGGTATAAGAACGTAATTGATACAAATGGTAAAGAACTATAATTGTTTTTTGGCACAACTCAAGTCGAGTTGTGCCTTTTTTCATTTCCAGACTTTTGGCATCCCAAATCCCCACCTCTATTCTCCTATTTTAAGTTCTTTTGTCCCAATTGCTGAATAGACTATGAAAAAACAGCTCTAACGTCTATTCGGAGGGAAAAGATGAATCCAGCGATTGATATCTCAGCATTAAAGCGTGTCTATGTAAAACCTAGAATTGTTGCCTTTATACCAGCTCACAACGAAGAACTCTCCATCCGTGACTGCTTAGAAGGATTAGCTGATCAACAGCTACCTCCCAATGTAGAGCTAGATATCTTTGTCATTGCCGATAATTGTACAGATCGTACCGAGGAAGAAGCGTTAAAAGCCGGGCAAGATCTAGAATTACGAGTGATTGTGTTAAAAACAGAAGGAAACAAACAACGAAAAGTTGGAGCGCTTAATACCGCATGGAAAAGCATCTATGGCGATGTCATGGAGCTATATGAAAATAAATTAACCCCTTTTCAGGAAAAGTACAAGCCGGCAGTAAAAGCGATTCTTGGGATGGATGCAGATAGTCGCCTCGCTCCAAAAGCGCTCATTCATTTGTGGAATGGTCTGATGAGTGCTCGAAACATCGGTGGTGTCATGGCAAAGTACACAATGAGAATGCCATTGAAAAAAAGCTCTATTACACGGGATGATCCCTATTATGAACATAAAATCCAAAGTGGATTATATGGAGGAGCCATCCAACGCTGGTGGACTCATCAACAAAAGCAGGATATGGCAAGCTGGATTCTTAACCTCCAATATCATGGGGGAAGCACATATGTGCTCGGCGGTCAGGCAACGTTGTTTCGCCCAGAAGCGCTTCAAAAAATCGTTGATGAAAATAATTTGGACGGGCCATGGCAAAATGATAGTGACGTGGAAGACATGCTCCTCACATGGCAGCTTCAAAGATTAAAATGGAAAACCTTAATCAGTCCAGAAGCTCGTTGTTTTGTAGATGCGATGAGATCCTACCACACATACCGACAACAGCGAAATAAATGGCGCGGCGGCACGGTTGATCTTCTAACGAACAAAGACATTAAGATAAAAACAAGGCACTACGGGATGCTTTGGCGATCGCAGATGAAGACATTTATTGATCTCTTTATTCGAATCTTATTTTTCTTACTCTTAACTGTATCCATCTCCACTGACCAGTTTGTCTGGTCATGGCTCTGGATCATTCCCGTTGCTCTTGCCTCCATTTTAAACTTAATTTTGGCCTTAAAAACACCCATGAGTCGACCCATAGATGTGTTCCTCGGAGGCCTCATTATTAGTACCGAAATCTATCTGTGGGTAAACTTCCTAACCTTTATCCAAGTTTGGCTCGATAAGCTGTCTCCATATAAAAAGGACGGCTGGGCCCAGCAATACCAAGCAGAAAACGGTACAACTAGAAGTAAGCTTTGGCAAGGACTTGGGCTTTTCGCTCTAATGATTGCAGGCATTGTGCTTGCTTCTATCCATTACAGAGAATTCTTAACAAGCACACAGATCCAAGAACTAACCGAGTCCTATCTTCGCTTTGGCTGGCTTGTTCTTACGTATCTAACCATTTTCGCATCAGCCGTGATGGTCTACAAAATTTGGACTCTACGCAGTCGCCACAAAGCATAAAGATAAAACCACGCTACTATTCACAAGTGCGTGGTTTTGTTCGTTATAATGAAGAAGAATCTTAAAAAGAAGGAGAGATAAAAATGAATCCATCCGTTATATTTGATATGGACGGCACCCTATTTCAAACTGATAGAATACTTGAACGCTCATTAGATGATACGTTTAACCACTTACGCTCACTAGGCGAATGGGACAGGCCAGCCCCCATTGACACCTATCGTGAAATCATGGGCGTTCCCCTTCCAAAAGTATGGGAAGCCTTACTGCCCAATCACTCTGAAACCATCCGCAATCAAACAGATGCATACTTTCTAAGTACACTCATCACGAACATACATAACGGCCAAGGCGCCCTCTACCCAAATGTCCAAGAGCTTTTCCGCTACCTCAAGGAACATGACTATTTCATCTATATTGCAAGTAACGGATTAATTGATTACCTCGCCGCCATTGTCCGGCATTATCAACTAGATGAATGGATCGACGAAACCTACAGCATTCAACAAATTGACACCCTGAACAAAGGAGATCTCGTCAAAAAAATCCTCACAACCCATCACATAACACATGCCGTAGTCGTAGGCGATCGACTATCGGACATCAACGCAGCCAAAGACAACGGATTACAATCATTTGGATGTAACTTTGACTTCGCACAAGCAGACGAGCTGGCGCAAGCCGATTTTGTCATTAACGACCTGCTTGAGATAAAAGATCTATTAGAAGCACATTTACCAAGACAAAAAGCATAATTACCAAGACAAAAAGCATAATTACCAAGACTGCGCGGGCATTCAATCAAAAAAACTCCACATTTCTGGGAGCCATACGTCTTTTACCAAGCGCATGGCTCCATCTAGCAAGGAGTACGGCCATTACCAAGAAAGATTTCTTTATACCAAGAACAAATGCTCCTTTACCCAGAAGAATAGAGAAAAAAACAAGCTAAATGTCACATCTACCAAGCTCGCCCCTCTTATAACAAGGAGAATACGTGTGAGTGCAAGAAATATGAGGAATTTACCAAGAAGTGACCGTACTTCCTCCCTCCTAAAAGCTTAGCACTGACTTAAATCCAATGCCCATTTCCCACTTTCCATGATTAACTCGCGCTTTCCATCATAAGTTAGACCAAATACACTCATATCTTTACTGCCAATCATAAAATCTACGTGAATAGAGGATTCATTCATCCCTCTATGTTCTCTCTCTTCTTTGCTTAACTGGTTACTCCCAACGAGGTTATCTGAATACGCTTGACCAAATGCTAAATGACTAGCTGTATTCTCATCAAAAAGTGTCTGGTGAAAAAATAAACCAGTTTGCTCTATCGGAGAGTCCACTGAAACCAGAGCTACTTCACCCAACCTACTTGCCCCAATATCTGTACGTAAAAGTTGATTCACAACCTCTTCTTGATCGCACAGAATTTTTGTTACAGCTCCATCCTTGAAAAAGATCTTCAAATTTGAAACAAGCTGCCCGGCAACCCAAAGAGGCTTTGTCAGTTTAACGTGTCCGTTTACACGTTGAGCGTGCGGCATCGTCCATATCTCTTCAACAGGAATATTTGAAATGAAAGATTCTCCCGAGGATGTTTTTTCTAATCCGCCAATCCAGTTGTGGTCTTCAACTAGCCCCACATATAAATCTGTTTCTTCACTAAAAAAATGTAACTCAATAAACTGCTTTTGATTAAGGATCATCTGATAGCTTTCAAGTGACTTGATATGTTCTTTCCATATAAGCACAGGGTCCTTTTCTAATACTCTTGTTGCCTTAAAAATCTCTTCCCAAAGCTGATCTGTCGCTTTCTCCTTTTCCTCATCAGGGAATACTAATTTAGCCCATTCATTTGTAGCTGCAGCTGCAACAATCCACCTAGAATGATTCTCCATCCCATAGGTCATTACATCACGCATGGCTAGTGATCTCGCTTTATTTATTCGATGTACCCGTTCAGTGTCTAAATCACCGACTAATGTTAAATGAGGTGCGATAAGTGTAAGCTGTATAAATTTTTCTTTGTATAAGGCTAACTTTTGATCAGCTAGAATAGAAGGAAATGAATCTATGAAGGAATCATGAAGCAACTCATACCTTGCTGAATCAATCTCATGATCCTGCAAGTCCAACACAATATAGGCAGCACCAAGTTCGTATGCGCGTCGAACCAAAAGTCGAGCTATATGAATATGTTCAGTGTTACATTTAAGTTGAATACGATCTCCATGTTTAACGTTTAAACCTATACTTAGAATCAGGTCCACATACTTGTTTAATTTATCTTTAAAGTCCATCCCATCCCTCCATCCTTTCCTTCACCATCTCTACCATTTCATGCAACCGGACATCATAAAGATAGTGTTGAGATAGAAATACCATTCGATCCCCTCTTACGTCAAAGGAAGTATTAGCGACACCCATCTTCTTTTCCTTTTCATTGACTAGATGAACGATCGCAATCTGTTTTAGGCTCTCTTCCTCGATTTCATAAATGTAAAAAACAGCATCCTCCCGCAGCATAAGATGCGTATTGTTAACAACTAGATCACTTGCCCCCTCGAGAAAAGGATCATACCCTTTAAATACACCATCTTTTAAATGAACAATTTTAAATGAATCATAATAATAAAACCAAACCTCATGATCAGACACTACATTCATTGAATAGCACTCTGCAATGTACACTTGGTCATTCGCAAATAGTTGACTTCCTTTTGAGTCCCACTGAATTACGCCTGGTTCTCCAATGGGAGGTGGCGAGCCTTTTAACCATGGATCTCCCCATCCATGACTTCCAAAGATCCCTTCATCAAAATACCCTGTCCAGATTGACCCCTTCTCCGTGGTATAAAGATGACTGATCCCATCACCTATTAAAAACTCTCGAATCGGTTGGAATTCGTTTCCTCCACGTTTAAATACACTCGCATTTTGGTCAAACACTCCATTACCATAGTAAGAAACTCTGGCATCTACCATAATTAAACGTCCTTTTGGAAGAGGCTGCACAAAATCAAAAGCCTTCGTTTGATCCTTAACTGTAAATACTTCTACCTGGTGATTCGTCAAAATCGCAACTTGAAAGTCAAAAGGGATTTGGGTCGAATTGGTTAGGATCACCTCGCTATAAGCTTCTTCATTCACTATACGTAAAAAATACAACGAGCCATCAAACCCAATGGATGGCTCTCCCCAGTGCTCTTCTTTGTTAAATACAGTATCGAGGTCCAAGGTTGGCCCTAAATATAATTCTAATGGCTGCTGTTTTGGCATTTGATTCTCCCCACATTCCATAAAAAAACTCCTATGTAGACATGAACGACTCATACTCGTTCTTTTAGTCTACATAGAAGTTATTAGAAATTAAACATTTATTTTCCTTCAGTACTCTTTGAATGCTCATACCTTGTCAATACCTGTTTCCAAGTATCCGGCTTCTCGTCTCCTTGATATGGAACAGAGACCTTTGCAAGCTCGACCAATCGATCTTTGGCAGCCTGGGTCAGATTTGCATTGATGCCTGCTTCCTGCAGCATTTCAATTGATCCGCTAAGCTCAAAGGCTCTTCTTTCCGCATGCACTGCGCTTCCAGTCACAAGACGATTTAATGTATCTATAAAGGAATGACTATCCATCGTATTCTCTATAGATAGCAGCACCTCATCAGACACATTAAAAGCTTCTGAGGCTTCTAACGTCTCCAAATAAAGACCCACAATTCCTTTCATGAATACACTTCGTATCAGTTTAACAGCAGATGCATCCCCTGCTTGATTACCAACAGATGTAATATTCATATGATAGGGTTCCATTTTACTAATCAGTTCATCCGTACCGTTTCCACTTGCGGAAATAGGTACCTTATGTTTATAAACAGGCAGAGGTCCAAGCATTGCAACGTCAACAAAAGCAATACCATCTTCTTTTAATCCTGCTTCGATATCTTGCTTCACCTTAGGAGTTGAAGCAGAGACATCTACATATAAAAACTCGTTACCGATACGTTGCTCGCGTACACTTTTACTTACCTCGAGCGCCTTGCTCGCGGGCACAGCAACAAACAATACCTCGATGTCCGTTATTAATTCAGGTAAGGTCGTCTTTAACTCAATTCCCACGTTTTGTGCTCGTTCCTTAATCTTCGGGCCAAACGTCTCGTCATTTGCCATAACATCATAGGCTTGAATAGACTCGAGACCTTCTTCTTTTAATCCTGTTGATAATTCAAATGCCGCTTCACCAAATCCTAAGAACCCGATCTTCATCTTAAACACCCTTTACAATTAATCATTCTCTTTTTTTGTAGACATGGTACTCCATATCTTTGAGGATACGATCAACCTCCGTAAGCCTATTCGAAATGTTTTCTGATTTCTCGACTGATAGCGCACTTATCAAATAATCGACAACAAAAATAGATGAAACAATAGAATTGTGGGATGCCAAGCTTTCAGCTGGACATGTAATGATTACATCCGAGTACGAAGCAAGAGGAGATGAAAGCTTATCTGTTATGGTGATAATCTTAGCATCTCTCTTCTTAGCCTGGTTAACGTAATCTATTAAACGTGAGCCATATCTTGAATAGCTGACAACAAGGAGTACATCCTGATCTGAAAAGGAGATGACATCATCCACCCAGTCACTTGAGTCAGCAAGTGTTAATTTCGTCTGTCCAATCATTCTATTTAAGTTGTGTGTTAAGTACTGTGCAACGGGTAACCCGCTTCTGACACTAGTACAATATCGATTCCTTGCACGGGTAATTAATTTAACCGCTTCAGCCAAGTTTTCTTCTGTATTTAATTGAGTCGCATTTTGAATTTGATCTAACTGAAGCTCATAATGACGTCTCCAGCCTTCACTATGGGTATGGTTTCTCAAATTCTCTTCTAATCTTATTTGTGGAGCTGATTCTTCTCTTAAAACTATTTGTAGATTTTTCTGAAAATCACTATAACCTGAATACCCTACGTTTGCCATCAGTCTCATAACCGTAGTTGTACTTGTACCAACCTTTGTGGCTAATTGTTCGACAGTCATAAAGCCAACTTCTGTATAATGTCCAATAATATAATCAACGACCAACTTCTGCGATCGTGGTAAGGAGTCTAACTGTTCTTTTAATGTCTCCAAGGGGTTTTTCAATGAATTCCTCTCCTTAAAGGATAATATGATCTAAAAGAATCATATCGAACTTAGAATACAGTGTCTAATATCCTTTAAAGAGATTCATATTACAGCCATTTTGGCTTAATCTTACCTTCAGAGATATCTTTTAACCTTGTTTGCTCGTATGCTGCTTTTTCTTCTGCTCGGTTTAACGCCTCTTCTACCTTATGTCTAGGTAAGACGATCACTCCATCTGCATCTCCCATGATGAAATCTCCCGGTTCAACTTCTTTCCCTCCACAAAACACAGACCCATTAATCATTCCCGGTCCATTTTTAGTTGGTCCACCTGGGATTGCTCCACGGCTGAACACGGGGAATGATGAGTGAGCGAGCATGTGGTAATCGCGAATTAATCCATCAATTACGAAGCCACTTAGGTTTAGAGCCGCCGCCGCGCTCGCCATCAGTTCACCAATGATCGCTCTTTTTTCATATGCACCTGCTGAAACAACAAGCACGTGCCCAGGCTGCGCCTGATAGATTGCATGATGAACAGCTAGATTATCCCCATCATTTACATCAACCGTTACAGCTGATCCCACTAAAACACTATCTATATTACAAGGCTTTATCTTATAGTCCATTTCCGGAGGTGTATCAACAACATCACTTAGTAATGTTGTACTTAATTTTCTTGCTCTTTGAACCCAATCCTCGGGTAAAACATCTGGTACTGGTTTAACTTCAACGTTTGTCATGTTATTTCCCTTCTTCCTCTACTTTTGGTTGCTTAAAATAAGATAATAGATATCCGCTAAAGGCAGCAATGGACGTCATAAAATAAACAGTACTTGCTAGATTGTCATTAAGCCCGATAACCCAGTTCGCTTGGAACGTAAACAACCCTAGCATTTGTCCAAAAACTAAAACCGTTCCCAAGACTGTAAAAAGGATGACAGACAATATAAAAATACCTAAGATGATTTTCCGCATTATAGCCTCTCCTCCTAAAATGTGATTGGAATGATGCCCATCCCAATTAACCAGCTAATAATCATTAAAGGTAAGGTATAGAAAAGAAGTAATGGAACGTATGTTTTTTCTGGCCCAACCTTCGCCATTCCCGTTGCTACATAAATTGGTCCTGAAGTTGGCGTACTTCCTTCCGTTGCCCCAAACATCATAATCGTAACAACAGCTACCAGTGGATCTACCCCTACAGCTGTTAAAGCTCCAAATGATGCAAGACCAATTGTGGCAATTGTTGCAGACGTTGCAAGCGGTGTAGCAACAAGTGTAATAACAATTCCTACAATAGCGACCATTAACCATTTTGGCAGGGCGAACGATGTCATTAACGCTTGCAGCTGTTCTGTTAACCCAATTTCATTTAATACTGCGCTTGTAGCAAAAGTGAAAATGAGTACAGGTCCAATCACATAATACGATGGAGCCGTTTTTTCAAAGAAGGCCGTCCACTGTTGTTTTCCTTTTGGTAAATGATTACGTCCGACAAGTAACGTAAAGAAAATCATAAAGACTGGCACCCAGACAATGAAAGAAATGGAGCCCATCACAGCCTCACCCAAGCTTTCATGAGACAAGAACCACTTAGATAACGGCCCAAAGTTAATAATGAGCGGAATAATGATTCCTAAGAAAATAAGGAGTGAGGTCCATCCTTCACTAAATGATTTTGATAAGGGCTGAATCAAATCTGGATGAATCGGCTGAATGTTGTATTTCTTTGTCATGATGTATACAACCACAAGACGATGAATTAATGCATACATACCTGCAATGTATAAGGCTAAGAATAAATTACTCTCTGTTACACTAGCAGCTACCGGCGCAAATCCAAGCATGATAAACATCGTAGAGTTTGGAGGAATAATACTTCCAAAGCCAGAGTTCCCTGCTACAACGGAAGCCGCATGTTCCTTTCTCCAACCTGATTTCTCCATCCAAGGAATTGTGATTGAACCGGTTGTTGCTGCAATTCCAGAGCCTGAACCAGCAACAAGCGCAAACAGCGAAGAGCCAAATGTATTCACATACGCAGCCCCTCCAGGCAAGCGACCAATTAGTGAATTTAAAATTTGAATAATCCTACCTATAAGTCCTGTGTAATTAATAAGTTGTGCCATAAAAATAAACGCTAACGAAGCAAACACAACAGAATGTGTAAGCCCTGTCATTAAACTAGGCAAAAAGAGTTCAAATGCTCGACTTCCAGAGAAAATGAGCGTTATAACAAAGCCTAAAATCATGGCTTCACCAATATTTCGCTTTGTAAAGATAGCCCAAATTAAGACAACAACGATAAAAGCTGCTAAAGCCCATACAGCGATCTCCATAAAACATGCTCCTTATCTTAAGTATATTTTATTACATATTAATTTAAAAAGTAATATTTATTACTTAAATGCAGTCTATCACCCTTGATCTTCTTTGTAAACGTATACATATGTAAAAACTGAAATTTCTCATTAAAAACCAGACAAAAGACGCTAAAATTCTACAAAATCTTTTTCAATTTTCACCAACACTTCCTCTCTCTTATCCGTTATCTAGATGAATCGGCTACACTAGTACTAATACATCAAGGAGATTGGGAATGATGCTTGTGCAAGAAATGTACATTGACCTTGAATCAGACCTTTTACGTTTCGCTAGGTCGATTGCAAGACATCACCAGGAAGCTGATGATTTGATTAGTTACGCAGTAGAAAAAGCCTTAAGCCAACGAGAGATTGAGACGTGGCCACGTCATAAGCAAAAGGCTTGGTTTTACCGGGTGATGAAAAACAACCTGATTGATCATCGCCGTAAGCATCAACGTGAAGAAGAATGGGAAGAAGAGTACGCACCAGCATTCTCAGCAGTTGGGGTTTCATCGATTGAAATGGTCGAGTTACTAAGCAAACTTCCAAAAAATCAAAGTGATATGGTTTTTAAACGATATTGGATTGGATTAACAAGCAAAGAAATCGCAGAGCAAACCGGGCTAAGTGCTTCAACCATTCGTTATCACCTAGCTCAGGCTTTAAACACATTAAGAGAGTATATTGAGGAGGAATAGAAATGGGAAGAAGAATTGGAAATGTTGGTACGTTGAACATTGTCCGTGCAACGAAAGAAAGTATTGAAGAAATTGAAGAGATTAACAATGTAGGACTTGTATTATATTCAAGAGAAACAGCACATCTGCTTCCATTACTTAATGCGAAGAACATCGGCAAAACGCTTGAAATTGATCATGATACTCGGTCAGTTAGTGGTTCCTTAACGATTGATTCAGACTACCTCATGGCCTTTGATCAAACGACATTGGTTATGATTAGCGGTCTTTGTATTATCGCTAAGGACGTAACCGTTGAGCAGTTAAAACAAACAAAATGCGAGCTATATGTAAGTGGAGTTGTTTATACTCCCCCCCAGCTGTACGGGGCAACAGGCATTATTTTAAAAAATACAAGTGGTCAGGTCATAACATATGACGAGGTCATGCCAAAATTCACGACGGGTCATGTAAAGGTAACGAAAGGGTACTTAACTGGTTTAGATCCACAAACTCCCTTGCTCATTACAGGTAAGTTAACTTTAGATGCAGACCTTGACCTAAAGTTATTCAATGAGAAGATAGCCAACATCATGTTAACTGGCAAGGCTACACTGTATAAACATCAAGAAGAAGTTTTTCATAAAAAAACAACTATAATTGGAAAAACAGAGGTGATTCCAACTAGTTATCTTGAGTTAACCAAACCATTAACTCTCTCAAGACAGTCGATTAAACGATTCAAACAACAATCAATTTATTTAAACAAACCCATATTCATCAATAAATCTGTGTCTCGTGAAGCCTTTAAAGAGGCGTTTGCTTCCATTCATTCTACTTCTTACATTGTCTGCCACGAGGACGTAGAAGATCTAGTATACGAGTCCCTCCACAGCTTTGAAACTGAAGTGATTTCCTATGAGAATGCAATTCGATCAGTGGACAAAGAAGATTGGCAAAATGAAGACATTGAGATGTTGGGGCATGATACTACGTTAGTTGTTCAAAAAGCCTTAACACTATCAAGTTCTGTCGCACCCGAATCATTAAGTGAGCGCCTCAACACCATTCATCTTTTTGGAACCATCTACGTTGACTCACCAAGTCAAAAAGCGGCTGTACAATACTTGCTTGAAACAGCCAAGGGTGAAGTGATTGATCGTTCTACTCATAAACAACATGAAGGACTAGACAACATCGGAGAGCTGACTCTTTAAAAGGAGGTATGGAAATGTATGATATTGAACGCCTCCATGATCGAATGGTAGAATGGCGAAAACAAGCAGAAGATGAACTCTATTCCGTAAAATAAAAAAACGCCCCTTCTACCTTAAGAAACAGATAGGACGTTATCTGATTTCAATTAAACAAATAGAATCAACCTAAAAAAGAGGGAAAGTGGATCTAATCCACCTTCCCTCTTTTCTTCTATTGAGACTTATTGCTTGGCGCAAGTTTGTTCGCTGCACTCTCTTTAATCAACTTAGCTTTTGCTTCATTCGTTTCGGCATAGGCAGTTAACAGGACACTTAAGCTCGTTACCCCCATAAGCACTTGAAACGTTTCCATTTTAAATGACCTCCATTGGCTCTCGTTGTTACCTACACATCTATACCACCCACTCACATAAGCCAAACATTAGAATGGTAACCACTTAAGTAACGTAAAACCTGCAAGGACCAAGATCATTGTTCCCATGAACCCAGCTAGAAGAACCTTGCCTCCTTGTTTTCTTAAAATCGTTACATCCATCTTTAGACCAAGTCCAGCCATTGCCATGGCAAGAAGGAGATAGGATAGAAAGATACACGCATCGATAATTGATGAGGGAAGGATTCCAAGTGTATTCACCACACTCATCGCAATAAACCCAAAGAGGAACCACGGAATCAGTGGCGCGTTCTTAGATCCGGTTTGCTTTGCGCCTCTGTTTAACCAAGTCATGACTCCGAACGCCACGGGTACAAGCAATGCAACTCTTGTAAGCTTTACAACAACCCCCATGTTCTCAGCCTCTTCTCCCCCCACTGATGAAGCAGCAACCACATGAGCCACTTCATGCAAGGTTCCTCCAGCGAAGATGCCGAACAGGTTATCTGAGAATGGGACCCACGTATACAAAAGGGTATATATAATGGTAAAAGCCGTTCCAAGTAGCGCTATCACAGCGACTGCTACGCCTATGGTTTGTTCCTTTGCTTTGACAATTGGAGCGATGGCCAGTATCGCTGCTGCCCCACAAATCGCCGTTCCACATGCTGTTAAGATACTTAAGGTTTGATTCACGCGAAAGGCACGACATAATCCATAAACAAGCACTAATGTAGTAATCAACAACACAAACGCATAAAAAAAGACTGGTAATCCAGCTTGATACATATCTGATAAGTTCAATCGTAATCCAAGTAAGATAATTCCAAAACGAAGAAGTCTCGTACTAGCATACTCCACACCTGGAAGATAATTGCGATTAATTCCGATGGTTCCCCTCCAGAGAACACCAATTAGAGTCGCAACCACTAAGTGCCCCAGAACCTCTATATAAGGAATCTGTGCTATGAAATAAGCAATCCCTGCAATACTAAACGTTAATCCTAACCCAACCCAAAAGTTTCCACTACGCATACAATCTCCTCCTGATGTCTACCTCAAGCTTACTCCCCTTCTTTTTATTTGTGAAATAAATATATATAATGATATTAATTAAAAAAACAAATAAAAGAGGTGAACCTGATGCATATGGATGAGCTTGAGACCTTTATTACACTTGTACAGGAAAAAAATTTTACTAAGACGGCTATAAGACGGTCTCTCTCACAACCCACTGTTAGCGTTCATATCCGGAATCTAGAAAGGGAGTTCTCGGCTACCTTTTTTAAACGAACAACTAAATCCCTTCATGTGACAGCAGAAGGTGCTTTTTTCTATGAACAAGCATTAAAGATAAAGGCTCTGTACGAGCAAACAAAAGAATCTCTCTATCAAAAACAGCATCAAGCAGAAGGACATATACGAATTGGGACAAGCTTCACGATTGGGGAATACATATTGCCCCAACTGGTTGCTCGCTTACGTCGCGATCATCCGTTGATCGAAATTAGTATTACCATGGGCAATTCTAACTCTGTCATTGATGCAGTCAGAACCTTTGAAGTCGACATAGGCTTTGTCGAAGGTGAAACCACTTCAAAAGAAGTAACCCTCACACCCTTTCAGCAGGACCGACTACGCGTTGTGTGCTCTGGAGATGTAGATAAACCGAACACCTTAGGAGAACTACAGAACAAGACATGGGTTATCCGCGAAGCAGGCTCTGGAACCCGTTCCTCCTTTGATCACTTGGTGGATACGAACCACATTCAGCTAGGCTCAACCATTGTCTTCAGTTCAACTCATGGGATTAAGGAAAGCGTAAAGAATAACCTTGGCTATGCGTTTCTGTCAGAGACAACGATTCAAACGGAATTAAAGGATCAGGCGCTACAAACCGTAGATATTCGAGGATTACAGGAAGAGAGATCTTTTTCCTATGTGTTAACGAAAGGGACAGTGCCTGGGAGGAATCTGGAGTTACTGTTGGGGTATTTATGAAAGAACTCTGAAGTCGATGGAAGGAATAGAACCATATCTGTCGAATAAACAAAGAAAACACGGAAAAGGTGATCATATGAATCCAACGCAATCAAACCTTTTTACTCAATTAAAAGCGTACAGGCAGTGGCTTCTCTATTCAATAGAAGGCATTACTGAGGAGGAAGCAGAGATCATCCCTCCTCATTTCAACAACAATATAAGGTGGAACCTCGGACACGTCTACTTAGATCAGTACAACTGGATTAAAGCACTAACAAAAGAATCCTCCGGCGTACCTGATTCCTTTGAACAGTGGTTTGGCTTTGGAACATCTCCTGCCTCCTTTCAAGCTGACACACCTACCTTTTCCGAGTTAAAGGAATTGCTCCGTACCCAACCAGAACACATCCGCAAAACTTATGGAGAACGACTTTCTGAGGTCTTTCCTGCTACTGAAATATTGAACAAGTGCTTGTTCGAACCATATTCCATGAAGGCATGCACCTCCAAGCCATTCTTGATTTAAAGAAGAGTATACCAAGTTAATCGCTCGATCATTCTCGTGATCTACCTTTAACCATTCAACTATACTTTTAATGGAGAAATCCCCTTCTACGCCTAAGATAGCAGTAGCATCGCTTCTTTGTTTACTCGACAAAGCATGTGAGGGGCTTGTTATTCTATAGTTAAACGTAATCGTATTTAACCCACTCATTCTGCTCTCTTTTTTCATAGACAACCAGCATTGGAGGAACGTACATGTACCAAGTTTCACTTAAACCACCTGCCGATTATTATGATGACTCGATTCAAGAGTTAGATCAAGAAATCCTAAAGCTACTCTCCGAACGAAAGAAACGCACACAAAACAATCCAGGCTTCCCACACGAGTCGCTTCTCACAAAATGGGCAAAAGAACTTCAATTTGAAGAGGCGTTTTTACATAGCTTATTTTCCACCCTTTTTTACGAGGACGAGTATAGGCCAATCGTTGAGCCTAAAGACTTTCTTAAGAATATCCCCGTCTTAAAAGGGGTGATGTGCAAGGACGTGTTCCACTCCATTACTTTAATCAGACAATATAAAAATGCCAGTGTGCTTAATCTAGCAACGGACTATAACTCAAACCCTCAAGAGAAGCATCCTTTTTATGAACTTGAAATAAAAGGGAGTGAGATAGAATATGAATGTCAGTGGTCCAACGGCGGTGGAACAGGCGATCACATGAATACAAGCTTTGTCATTATCCCTACTCTACCAGATCAAGAAACGGGGCTTACGCTGACCTTCAAGGCATATGAGCATATGCCAAAGCGACCCAAACCCGACTCCACATTTGAACTAACGTATTAATCAAACGTTTGTTTAACCTAGAACTGAACACTAAACCCATTAAACTGGTGTATCCCAGTACCAAAACGGAGTAAGTTATGCTCTCTCAAGTATGAAACTGCATCCTTCACTTCCATTAATATCTCAGGGGAAAGGCCCAGTGTATTATGAGCACCATAAATTCTACTGACACCTTCAAGAGCAGCAACCTTCTCTAAGGAATCAGCAAGATCACTCGGACTCGTTGATGGATAGTGAGCATACACAGGTGTGGTGTCGTACAACAAATCTCCGGTAAACAAATAGCCACTCTTCTCTTCAAAAAATGAGAGGTGACCCGGTGAATGTCCAGGCGTATGTAATACGGTTAACGCACGACCCCCACCATCAAATACTTGACCATCACGCAACAAACCAGTGGGCTCGCCTTGAAACGGTTGATATGTGTTAGCGTCAAATGAATGAGGGGGTGGAATTGTAATATCTCGGCTCATATCCTTTCGTATTTGGTCTATGGTTAGTCCTTGTATCCCGTTAACTAACCAGTCTCGATCAGCCTCATGCACAAAGATCCGCTCATATTGACCATGACTTCCAATATGATCTGCATGTACATGAGTCGTTAATACATCAATTGGAAGTTTGGTTAACTGCGAGGTCACTCTCGACAGATCATCAATACCAAGCCCGGTGTCTAGTAATATAGCTCTCTGATCTCCAATAAGGAGAAACGAATGAACCTTCTCCCAATGACCATATTCACTTAATGCGAATGTGGTAGAATCAATCTCTTGAACAGTAAACCAAGGATCATCTAGCATCATGTCTCTCCTTTTCTATGTAATATGAAGCTGCTCTTTTAGTTTCTTTTTATAGCGTTCGAGTTTCTTGATTTTCTTAAATGTAAGGTATGAACAGATCGTGACAAGGAGAAGAAGGTATTCATACTCCTCTCGGTTATTGTTTAAAATTCGGTCCTGCATAAAAAGCACTCCTTTATTAACTGATATCTTGTACCATTCAAGATATGAGAGGAAATTCCTTTAAATAAATTTCAGAACGGAGGCAACATATGAAAACATCAAGAAACCCTAACACCGTCCACCAACCCGTAGCCCCCTACGTACATCAAATGGAAGTCACAGGTCCAAATCGGTGGCTTACCCTATCAGGTCAGCTTGGGATGGGTGTAGACAACAGAATTCCCGAAGATCCCATTGAGCAGTTAAAACTAGCACTACACAACATTAAACTAAATCTTGATGAAGCAGAGATGGAGATTAAAGACATAACGAAGCTAGTCTTTTATTTAGTCGGAGAATTTGATTCAGATCGACGGAGACAAGTTGTTCAAGACTTTCTCGATGGCCACCTTCCATGTACTACATTGTTGTATGTAGTCGCACTCGCCGCGCCGCCGTTTAAAGTGGAGATTGATGCTTGGGCTTGTCGGGAACTCTAGCAAAAAGGGCGCTCTGCACGTGGCAGGGCACCCTTTTTCGTTTAGTGGAACATGATTTCTTGTTGGAATTTGGTGGCTAATGCGCCGATTTTAGGAGAATAAAATCCCTCACGATTATCAGCCTGAGTGAAGATATAATACCACTCACCCTGCTTCTGCACGAGTTCAAACGTCCTTAGCATTTCATTAGCCTGACCTTGTCGCAATATATGATAGAAGCTTACATGACTTGCCCCTTCAACATATTGAGGATCAAACTCATATCCATTTATTAACGTTTCCTTCGCATCTTCAATTGAAACGGATGGATCTAACTTTCCAAACGAATAGTAACTATTGTTTCCATTCTTCTCATGAACAAATTTCCATTCCGTGAATCCATTCCGCTCAATTTTTTCTACTTCCGTTCCCTCTTCTAGATAACTTGTAAATCCTAGCTCATGCTCGTAAAGGAGTAGTTCTGTAAAATCATACCTAGGCATTCCTGTTAATATGGTGATCGATGAGCGCCTGCCGTACTTTTGCTCATAAGGGCCATAAGCTGCTACCATCTCGTAAGCGTTACTTGGAGTAATACCACTCAAAGTAATATATGTCGAAGCAAGTTTACTAGAATGAGTTGAATTGATATCCGTTAATAGTATGAGCTTCTTCCCAAATAAATCGGCTTCAACATAATCATATAAACGTCTATCGTTCTCATTTAGTAGTGTATACATTTTAGTCGTATCATCTAACTCAATTGCAAAACGATTTTCATATCTACTAAGAAAGTGGAACTCAATACCTAACTGATGTTCTTCTTTAAATAGATATGTCAGCCAATCCATCGGAACTTCTGTTGCCTCTGTATACATAATATCTGACAGCAGCTCTTCCTTTGCTTGATTAATTTCTTCAGGTAGGGCTTCGTCTTCAAAGATTAGAATGGTTTGACGAACTCCACCAAATCCCGTTAATATCGTTTTGGTTCCGTTAGCAAAAGCGTCATTGCTTCTACTCAATTCCCAATCATCCGGTACAGCTAGCTGAAGTTCACCATTATGGAATGAGTTATCGCCTGCACCAACATCACCTAGCTCATAGTCCGGTCTCTCCACCACCTCAGAAAGCAATTCCTCATCTACACCAATTTCATCAAAATCCACAGCTTTCTCTTCTTTCACTTCCTCCACTTTTTCCACCTGATTCTCTTCATCTGCCGGCTGTTCTTGGTTGTCGGTCATCGGTAAGAAAGTAAAAACAATGAACCCGAGTAACGCAGCGGCTCCAAGGCTTGATGCGATATAAGCGCCTCTGCTTTTTGGCTTTGGTTCTTCTGTGTCTTGCATACCTTGTTTGAACGCTTTTAAGCTTTTTGTGTAGGCACTATGAGGTAAGACAATGTATTTCTTCTCTTTGGGATTATCCATTACACGCTACCCCCTCATTCCGCTGCGTCTTCAGCATCTTTTTTGCACGCTTTTGCGTAGACTTTACTGACATCACAGATACCCCTGTAATCCTTGCTGTATCAAGTAATGAGAATTCCTCCACGTACCTAAGATGCATAATGCGCCGGTACTTTAAAGGTAGCTGGTTAATTAGATGTTGAAGCTCTGATAGCTGCTCTCCCTGTCCAACTTCTCTATGGTAGTCAATAAACTCTTCCTGTAATGGAATGGTCTTCAGTTGCGTTTCCTGTTTACGATAATAATCAATGATGGCATGTCTTGTAATCACGTAGATCCATGTCTTAAATGATGAGCGTTGTTTAAAGTGACTGATCTTTGTTGCCACTTTATAGAAGACCTCTTGAAGGATCTCCTCTGCCGCATCATAACTACTCGTTTCAGTAAAGATATAGTGATAGATCTGACGAGCATATCGTTTATGTAAAGCCTCTAAGGCCATTTCATCTCCATTTAGCATCCTCTGAACCAATTCTTTATCTTCCAAAAAAGTCTCACTCTCCCTTCACTTATATAGACGTAAGCAAATCACTAAAAGTGGCATAACATTTAAAATGAGATCATTTTTTTTATACATACCAAGAAACATTGATTCGTTAGTAAGAACGATCTGCCTTTTAACACGAAAAAGATCCATTTTATCAAGCTGAACGTAAATCCCACCAAGCTCTATCCCCTTACACTAAGACGCGCTCTCCTCTTACCAAGAAGATCACCAATAAAAGCAAGAAGCCCATACAAAAAAAGCGAAACAAGCACCATCCGCTCGTTTCGCCCTTTACTACTTACGCCAAAATGTTGTCACTTCAGCCTTATCTTGAATATTAAACTCAATCATCTTACCAATGAGAGAAAAGTCCGTCGGCATCTTCCACTTCATGCGAACCAATTGAGCCGTATGATCATAACCAGCTTCTTTAATTTCATCAGAGAAACGGTCAATCACAACCTTTTCTGGTGCTACAGCCAAATGCTGCTTCGCTACACTAAATCCCATGATAAATGTTTCATGATGTGTAAACATTGGTTGATTCCAAGCGATCTTTGGTTTAAGCTCCGGGTACGTTTCAAGTACCCACGCCAATACCTCTTCTGTTCTCGCGCGGTGATCCGGGTTATCGATCCCTTCTAAAAACTCTGCAAATACATCCATATAATCGCTCCTTTTTCATCTGTTATGCTAGTGGCAAATCTTTATGTAATTCAGTCATCTGATCATGTAGGTCTATCACATCCTGTACCTGAGGATGGATCGTAGGATTCCCGAACGTGGCAACATGCTCGCAGGTTCGCCACTCGGAAGATACGCTTTTGTAGTTTTGCTCCCATTGATCCAGCTGCTGTTTGTCCTCTTGTTTCAGGTAAGGGAAACGCACAGGGGGTTTATACAATCCAATGCGTTTCGGCTTAGGAGTCAACCGTGCTCGAAAGCTTTTCTGAGCAGAGCACAGCTTTCGATATTGCGGGTCACTGTTCAACTGCTCCAACAACCGATCTGACTCCGCATTTCCTGGTGTGTAGACTTTATGCGTTAATAAGTAGCGCAACCCACCGCGAGTTCGATACACACGTACGCCTCTTTCTGAATGTTCTTCAACCCATCCTCTTATATGCTTAATAGCTGCTTCCTCAGTCGTTTCAGGTTTTTCAGTTGGTTCAAAAAACAAACCGAGAACGCGTTTAAATAGCGTTGGGGTAGGTTCTTCTATATCAACGTCCACAAACATCACATGAGCCGTATTCAACACCAAACAACCCTGCGCATTCCGCGTAATGACCAACTCCACCGATTCTTGCTCATCTTTTTGTTCAAAGATCACTTCTTCTCGAACAGGTCGATTACCGTAATATTCATTCGACAAATACTCACCAGAACGAATGCGATTTCGCAAAAGCTCAGCCGCTTGATTTGCCTGTTGCTGCGCATCATCCAGGCTATGATCAGACCATCGCCATACAGGAATGGATACTGAGTCTCCTGAAGCTTCTTTTTCATTTACTACTGATTTTGCCCAGAATTTTGGAAAATACATGTTAAAACTCTCCTTTAATTTGTGAAGGAATCAGAATGCGTTTATAGAAGGGAGTGTGTAATGAATGAAATTATTAAAAAGGAGAGATTAATTTGGGTCAAATTAAGATTTATGGATTAAAAGAAAAGCTAAATCCAATCAAAGCATCACTTTCCGATGCAATTCATTCTTGTCTAGTTGATGCATTTGAGTTCCCACCAAATAAAAGATTTCATCGCTTCTTTCCTATGGAAGAAGATGATTTTCATTATGACTTAAGTCGATCTTCTGCCTATACAATTGTAGAAATTAGCATCTTTGAAGGCAGAAACCTAGATACAAAAAAGAAACTGATTCAGCTTCTATTCAATCGGCTTGAAGATCAGCTACAACTGTCCCCTCACGATGTCGAAATAACGATCTTTGAAACACCTAAACAAAACTGGGGTATTCGTGGTCTCCCGGGAGATGAATTATCATTAGACTATAAAGTGGATCTCTAAGTAGACCTTCTTAAGCTTTTCAGGCTCTTAATACCGACCATAATCACACCAGCTAAAAGAACAATCGGTAACAGTTCAAACCCAAAATCTGTCCAATTAAATACGCTTATCGTTTCGCTGACTACTGACATCACCGCATCCATCCCTTTTTTATTTATAGTATCATAGAATATCCAAAAAACGTGCACCTGAATGTCATTAGTGCACGTTTGCAATTATTATTAGACCTATACACTTAAACATGCGGAGGCTTCCCATGAACTTAGAAGAAACAATCCAATCATTCATCAAACACGCTACCATTCATGATGATACACAACACTCAGGAAACTACAGAAAAGGAAATAAGTCTGCGGCCCTTCTCTTTGCATTATCTGATGAAATACATGGTGACAAAGACAATGGTCCTGAAATCATTGACCGTCTGTTAGAACAAACAAATCCCGGTGTCTTAATCTGGGCTAGTGGCCTTGCAATAGAAATGAATTATCGCAAGAAAGATGCGATACATATTTTGAGGGATCTCTCTTCAAACCAAGAATTAGGGATACAATCTCATAATGCTGAGATGTCTTTAACAGAGTATAAGAAGAAACGCTATTAAGATTGTTTGAATCATAGAGCGTGTATTCATTCCCTCTCATCAACCTCACCCGTTTCCTTATCAACCTGATACCAAGCATACGTGGTGAACTTCTCTTCAGTTGAAGAACCGACAGCTACAGCATAGTGGTCCTCTCCCTCGCGCTCTTCTACCATCATACCGATCTCTTCTGTATCAAACACATCATTTTCTTTAATATAATCATAGACCAAATCGGAAACGTCTTCTTTTTCAATCTTTGACTGATTCTCTGATCCTTCATTCTCAACACTCGCGTCAGCCAATTCATTTAAAGGATAGATTGAGATCACCCGGTCGGTTTCATTGATCAGTTGTAGTTCGTTCACTTGAAAATCAAGAGCAGCCAGTTGAATCACATGCTCAAACTGAATTCGTTCGTCTTCAGGAGCTTGTTCGTCTCGCATGAGTTCATATCGAACCGTTGCTAGACCGTCTTCTATCTCCGCCTCTTGAATGGATAAACCTTCATACAAACCTGTTTTATAAACACCATCATTCTCTTGAACCGTTGTCATTGCTTCAAGCGTTTGTTCAAAAGTAAATGGTTCACCATTCGGATCATTCATCTCTTCCTCAGCAGTGGCACCGCTGATGTAAAGGGGCTCACCATCATTGGAAGTCTCTTGAGTTATAACATAATATCCCCGGTTCAGCTCACTCTCTATTTCAATCGGTTCATTCCATTCGTTCTCCGCAAACTGTAGTCCTCTTTCTCCATCTTGATTGAATAGGTTTGCTTCTTCTACACCAAACCTAAAGCCAATTTCATCAAGCATACTCCAAAATATCGATGACTCTGAAGACGCCATACTTAATGTCTCATTCTCATCGTAATAAAAGTTAGCCGTCGTTCCATCTAATTCAAAATCAGATACATTTGAAAACAGCTCTCGTTGAGATTGATCGCTCTCCATTAAGGATTGATGAAATCTCTCCTCTACACTTAAATCTTCAGGGGTACGAACAAACGAATAGACTAAATCCTGTCCTTCAAGAACCTCTGTATAGATTAGGTACCCGCCTCTCACTTGTTCTTCCGTGTATTCTTCATCTTCATTGTTCTCTTCTTCTGAAACTGCAAGATCTTCTGTTTCCACCGGCTCTTCGTCACTGGTCTCTGCTTCATCGCCTTCTGTTGAATCACCGTTTTCTTCATTATCGTCATCAGATTCAGCTTCGCTCTCTGGAGCTTGCTCGTCGTCCTTATCACTCTCGGTTGTTTCAGTCACTTCTTGCTGTGATTCGTCTTGTGTTGGCTCGTTTTGTTCCTGTGTATCTGTGTCTGCCGAGGTGTTACACGCCACAGCCAAAGCAAAAACAGAAATGAATGCACTTATCTTCATATATTTCCTCAAAGACAATCCCTCCTTCATTTCAAGTGGTTTAGGAACCCATTCCCTTATGCTGGGATTAGAAACATCATTTGTGGGAAGGAAATAAGAGTTGACTTTTATATCACAAATAGATATATTATTTTTAGATATATCATATTATGATATAAAATAGAAACAGGTGATCAAATGAAACCAACCGAACAATTAACTGACTCTATGTTTTACATTATGGCTGCTTTAACAAAACCACGGCACGGGTACGCCATCATGAACCTAATCGAAGAAACAACGGATGGCATTCTAACCATTGGGCCTGCATCCATGTACACGATTATTAAGAAATTACTTAAAAACGAGTGGATTTACTTACATGATGCAACAGACTCAAGAAGAAAAACATACTTACTCACTCAAAAAGGAAGAGTCGTTTTAGAAGAAGATGTAGAGCTACGCAAGAAGATGATTCAATTAGCAGAAGCAGGACTTAAACTAAAGGAGGCAGGCGAAGATGAAAACCACTAAGTATATAGTGTCCGAAGGGTTGGCCTTTGGAGAAGAAACGGATATGAAGAAGCTGCAACTTAAGTCAAAAGAAGGCTGGCACCTAGAAAAGTTTGCTTTCATGGGATATACGCTTAAGAAAGGAGAACCGGCTGAGTATATTTATGATATTGATTATCGGAAACTGGATGACGCTGAGCAGGATGAATATATCAACTTGTTTTCAGAATCAGGTTGGACTCATGTGTTATCCGATCACGGTACACACATTTTTCGTGCCGCTCCAGGGACAAAGCCCATTTTTACAGATATGGGGACGATTGCGGAGAAGCAGCTTAACTTAGGGAAATCTCTGTTACCAATAACTATTATAACCCTTTTGTTAACTATTTTCTCATGGGTGGGGCTCTCCCTTAGTTCAGGCATGCTCAAGAATATACTCGCAGTTGCGATCGTACCGTTAACTATTGTGTCAGTACCCGCAGCTTGGACGGTATTAACTATTTATAAAAACAAATGGAGCGTTGAAGATAAGAAAGGATTAATCCTCATCGCTAAAGTTATCCCATACCTTCTTCTCTTAATTAGTTTGACGATTGTCTTTCTGATTTCTAATCATGTACATGATGGGCTTCTAACAATTTCTCGCATGGTAGTTTACGCTGCAGGTGGTTTTTTAATCGTTTATATAGTAATAAAGGTTATAGAGATCAGAGTAAATAAAGCCTAATGGAATGTTTAAGCTAGATTCTTCATTTCTCAGATGAGGCTCTTCATTTGTACATCGTTTAGTAGTGCTGGGAGGAACGTTATACTATGCTTTTTGATGAAACCATGCATATGCATGTAGGATATTACGAGAACAATCATGATATTGAGGGGATCTTTTTAAAAGTTCTAGACGAAGATATTTGGTGTCTTTTTTATAATGATGATGAATATGAGGTCAAAATACCAGATAAACGTGTTTACCCATTTTCAGAGGATTTTGGATGTTTGGTAGGAATGTATGTCATACCAGAAAAGGAACTGACTCACGAAAAGGGTACTAACTTGTTTTATCAGTTTTTCATCAAAATTATATGAGTAAAAGCTTTACTGCCTTATCTTAAAAGTGCTTCCGACTAGTGGGTGCGCTTTTTTTGTTATACTGAGTATTTCCATTTCCCTGAAACTGCAGAAAGCATAAGCCACGGTTCAATAATCATATTAATAACTACATGTGCGATAATTGGAGCTAGTGTACTTCTTCCTGAAAAGATATAGAGAGCCGCTAGTAAACATCCTAAAATAGTAGTAGAGACTATAATGTGAGCAACGGTGATAAAATCCCTAATAACAACGGTTTCAAATTCCTCAATAATAACAGATAATCATTTCTATACTAGAATCTGTTTGGAGTGTAGAAGTGATGATCAAGATTGGGGAATTTATGATGATTAAAGAATTACACAAGAAAGGCTGGTCTATCACTGCTATTTCAAGTGAAACTGGATTCGATCCAAAAACCATTAGGAAATACATACATTCTGACGGATTACCCTCTAAGAAGAAAACCTTAAAAAAAGAGAGTAAGTTGGAACCTTACAAAGAGTATCTATTGAAGCGTATAAAAGAAGGAACAACAAACTGTACTGTGTTATTGGAAGAAATACAATCAATGGGTTATGAGGGAAAACTGACAATCCTTCGGGATTTTGTTCGACCATTTCGTACGCGGCCTAAGAAACAAGCTACTATTAGGTATGAGACACCTCCAGGTAAACAGGCTCAAATGGATTGGGGACATATCGGAAAAGTAATGGTAGATAATGAAGAGAAAGATATCTATGCGTTTGTGATGATCTTGAGTTATTCCAGAATGAAATATGTGGAGTTTACAGATAGCATGGATTTGGAAACCTTGATGAAGAGTCATATGAATGCTTTCGCCTTCTTCAATGGAGTACCTGAGCAAATCTTATATGACAATATGAAAACGGCTGTTATTAAACATAGTCCAGTGGAAATACGGTTTAATCGAAAGTTTGAAGAATTTCTAGCATACTATGGCATCTCACCAAAAGCATGCAAACCCTATCGGCCTCAGACGAAAGGGAAAGTTGAAAATGTCGTTGGTTATTTAAAGAAAAACTTTATGCAGCGTAAGCATGAACCCACTTTAAAAGCACTGAACGATGATGTGAGAGTTTGGTTAGAGCAGACAGCGAACCGGAAGGTTCACCAAACGACTCTAGAAGCTCCAAATACGCGATTCCATCATGAGCAACGATATTTGATGAATTCAAATAGTAAGCCACTTTTCCCTATCCATCACTGGGAGATTAGAAAAGTCAGTAAAGATTGTTTTGTTTCTTTTAATGGAAAGAGATACTCTGTTCCTTTTAGATATGTGGGGCAGGAGTTGAAAGTAAAAGAAACATTAGATCACCATCTAGAGATCTTCGATCACTATGAATGTATAGCTAAACACCCGATTATTACCGGAAAAGCAAGAGACCATATTCACCTAGAACATTATAAAGGACTGCAAACGACTACTGTTGGTTTGCCGACCCACAGCCGTTTACAGTCCTCTGAGATCAAAGTGGAACAACGTTCCCTTCGAATCTATGAGCAACTAGAGGATGGTGAATCGTTATGAACACGAACCTACTAGTTGAACGCTTAGAAGAAATCGGTTGGCATTACACCGCCGATCATATAGATGGTCTGCTTGAAGACGCATCTAAAAATAATGTACCATATTCCGACTTCTTAATCACGGTCTTATCGAAAGAAATGGAGCAAAAAGAAAAAGCAGCTTTTAATAAGCGCCTTCAAAAGGCCAAGCTACCCTTTACTAAAAGCATCCATGATTTCGATTTTTCTTTCCAACCTAGCATTGATGAACGAAGAGTAAAAGACGTACTAACCGGTAGGTACATTCACAACGGTGACAATATACTACTTTTGGGTCCACCTGGTGTAGGCAAGACTCATCTAGCCATCTCAATGGCTTATGAAGCATTAACGCAAGGACATCATGCCTTGTTTATTACAGCAAACGATTTTATATCTGAGTGTCAAAAAGCTGACAAACAAGGGTTAATCCAACGGATTATCAAGAGGTATAGTCGACCAGATTTACTAATCATAGATGAGCTTGGTTATTTTAGCTTTGATGATTTAAGTGCAAATACGTTGTTTCAGATCATATCTAAAAGATACGAACATGGTGCGATGATCGTCACATCAAACAAATCTTATGTAGAATGGGGTAAAATATTTGGTGACGAAGTGTTAGCTACTGCCATCTTAGATCGCCTCATTCATCATTCAACAACCTTTAATATAAAAGGGAATTCGTATCGACTGAGGGAAAAGAAAAAGGCCGGCGTTCAACCGGCTATCATTCGCTGAAATAAGGGAATTTGATTCCGTTGAAAACAGGGAATTTCAGACCGTTGTTGACAATAACAGGAAAAATAACTTTTACTTCTCTCCTTAGCAAACCCCATGCACCATGAGCCAAACCAAAAGCTAGTCCAGAAGTGATGATTTGAGTAACACTTGATAGATTCAAAGTGTAAAGATAGTCCATTAATACTTGGCGAAACAACACTTCTTCTACTATACCTGTTGCAAACGCAGCCCATATACCAATAATCTTCAACCAATTAAACGTAAAAAGATGACTTCTTATAAATGGTATAGCATAGACAGTGTATATACTGTACGCAAGAATAATAACTAGAGTAAAAAGCCAAACCATTAAGTTATTCAGTAACTCTGCATGATAACCAATTCTCACCTCTATAAATCTTTGCGGGTTCCCAACATACCAATAAATAATACTTATCGTTAAAATACTTGAGATTATTAATAGGATCCAACTAGTTTTAACCTTTTCAGTTTTTGTTATGAAAGCATTCATGACCTAACCTCCTAAAATGCGCTTGAGCTAAGAGCATTAGGTCAATCTTACAGCATGAAATAAGGGTTTCCTATTCACCGAAGTCACTGTGATCTCGGATTATGGATTACTTTAGTCATTTATTTACTAAATGATTCTGATTCTAGCATTAAAAACAAAAAAATAAGCTTCCCCATCATCGGAGAAACCTTTATGTGGAACAATTCTATATAAGCTTCCAAGCGGATTCGAACCGCTGACCCCCACCTTACCATGGTGGTGCTCTACCTGCTGAGCTATGGAAGCAAAGCAAATATTGGCTCCACAGGTAGGACTCGAACCTACGACCGATCGGTTAACAGCCGATTGCTCTACCACTGAGCTACTGTGGAATAAATAAATAAATAAATTAATATATGTATAAACAAAAAAAAGCCCGGCAACGTTCTACTCTCGCAGGGGGAAGCCCCCAACTACCATTGACGCAGAAGAGCTTAACGGCCGTGTTCGGCATGGGAACGGGTGTGAC